>JARRQF010000158.1:0-12736 GCA_037382065.1 Candidatus Thiodiazotropha sp.
CATCCGCGTTGTTGCGCGCCTTGGAAAGGGAGAAGCCATTCCCGGCGGCACGCGCCTAGCGGCTAACCGCTTAGCGTCACGCTATCATCGTCAATTTGTATGAAGCACCACACTAGATAAAAAGGTGTTTGCTGTTGTTCGATTTGATGTGCCTCTTAAAAAATGGAGTGCCTACCCCGCATCATGCCATTGCATATAAACCAAAGTATGATAGGAATCATGCAGCGACTTCAATCTTTCAAATATGAATTAATGCCTAACGGCGAGCAGCAGCATAATATGCGCCGTCTCGTCGGATCATGCCGGTTTGTATTTAACAGGGCGTTGGCGTTACTGCAAACGCTCTATGCAAAATCGGATGGTCTTTGTTATCCACAAGGCTACAAGCTCAAGCAAGCCAATGGCCGGGTTATTCTTACCGAAGCTTGGCTGGATACGCTATCGCAACAGTTGCGAAGTATTGATGGTAGTGAAAAACATACCATGCTCTGCAAGCAAAGCAGGTGGTTTGCCTCAGTCCAAACTGAGCGCGAAATAGAGCAATCCTAGTCATATCTCGAAAGGCACAAGCAAAGTTCATTTGCGTCGATTGCAAATACAAAAATCACGCCGATGTTATCAGTGTGATGAGCATGCTAGAGCGGGGATGCCGCTTGTTAGGCTGTGGAGAATCGGTGCAGTCAGGCCGTTTTGTGAAGCAGGAACCGACGAAGTGACTCAGGCTATCTTAGCCTGAGCACCGTAGGAATCCCCTTTCTTTAGGAAGGGGAGGATGTCAAATAACCACTGGAGGATCTTATGAATAAAACGCTAATAAGTATGACCCTATTAACCATACTGACGTCGAACAGCACATTGGCTGCACCGGGCTATGATTATCGTCACATTCAGAGCAGAGATATCGTTAACCAACAAGCAGAGTCTGGGCCTGACACTCTGTTGCGGGATGGTATGGCGAAGTTGCTCCGATTCCTGCGTCAGTCAGAGAATCCCGATCCAAATATGATGACGGCGTTTCTGGAAAACGAGATAGCCCCCTACTTTGATTTCGACTATATGGCAACTTGGGCTGCTGGACCAATGAATCGTCAGATGAATGACCAGCAAAGAGCTGATTTGGCGCAAGAGATGAAAAAGATGTTGCTGGGCACGCTTACTAAGCGATTGGCGAGTTATAACAGCCAGGATGTGCGTTTTTACCGTCCACGTCGTAGCGGTAGGAATGAGGTGAGAATGCGTGTCGGAATTCTGCAAGCAGGTGGTTATCCGACGAACATCGATTTTCGCTTTTATCAAAGTGACGCAGGGTGGAAGGTGTTCGATGTTGCGGCCAATGGCAACAGCGCTCTGGCTTACTACCGTCAGTATTTCATGGATCAAATACGTTCACAGCAACCTAATGGAGGATATCGTTGGTAGTGATTGTCAATTAACCACTAATACCCCATAGCTCACCCTCTTCCGGAGGGTGCGTGTATTAGATTTCACAGTTGGGCGCTAAAATCTAACGTAAGGTAATAATAAGTTGAATCAATTAACGCATTTGATCGATACCTATAGGGTAAACCTAACACGCCAAACGATACTTGGTCGGGCACTTCAGGGTTTCCATAAATCGATGTTTAACAGCGGATTCTAAAATGAATGGACCGCAGAAATATGGGCGCTGGATGATTATAGCCACCTGGATACTTTTGCTGGTGTTACTAACCTTGCTTTTTTCTCAATGGCTTGAGAAGCGGTGGAATCCTAATCAACAGCTGAATGTAATCACTGACCTGAACGGGGAATCATCGGTGGTCTTAAAGCGTAATCGGTCTGGACACTATGTTGCTCCAGGGATGATAAATGGAGTTGAGGTTAATTATCTGCTTGATACTGGAGCAACCTTTGTTGCTGTGTCGCCAGAGCTGGCACAACAGGCAGGCCTTCAGCGAGGTATACAAAGTCAGAGCATAACAGCAAATGGCTTAGTACAAGGTTGGCTCACAGAAATTGATCAATTGCAGCTAGGACCCATACGTATGCGAAATGTTAAAGCAGCTATTTTGCCAAATATGCCAGACCAGGAAGTGTTATTGGGTATGAGTTTTCTCAAGCACCTACGTTTGAAACAGCAGGGTGATGAACTGGAAATATCAGTGCCAGAGTATGCTCAATAAAAGGGCCCCTTTGAGAGGCCATACTATATATAAAAGGGTATATTGAGCTATGTGGAAGTGGCTGCCGCTACGGAATAGCAACGGCAGCAAAACCTAGTTAGCCAATCTTGTCTTTTAGGGCTTTTAGAGCAGTGATTTTCACAACAGTCTTGGCTGGCTTGGCGGCAATCTTTATCGCCTCACCGGTAGCAGGGTTACGGCCCATGCGGGCTTTGGTTCGAGGTTTGATAACACGGCGAACCTTAATGCCAGTGTCTGGGATAGTGATTTCACCTGATCCTTTGCGTTGTAAGTGGCGCGTAATGAGAGAGTTTAACGAGGCAAAGACGGCGGTTACGTCCTTTCTTGGTAAACCAGTCTCTTCAGCAATTGCACTGAGGATTTGTGTTTTTGTCTGTTTCTCAGTTAGGGCCTTCAGGCGTGGTGTTGCCACTACTTTTTTAGATGCTACTTTTTTTCCGACTGTTTTTTTCTTGGCAGTCTTTTTTGCAGTTTTTTTGGTTGTTTTCTTAACGACCATTGAGTTTGCTCCTTTAGTGAAGATTGGATTGCGTGCTAAAAATAACACAGTTTTTCAATAGTTAAAGAAGAATTATCAGTTTTTTAGGGAAATTGTGTAATATAAAGTAAATATCTCCTTTAATGCTCTGCTGATTGATCAATAAATGGCCACCTTTTTTTCAGTTTGTATGTTACTGAGGCTGAGGGGGTAGGGCGTCAGACGTTTTGTAGCCTTTACCCTGTTCTTTGAAATAGGAGCATAATGCATTTCTCGCAATGCCAAGTTTAACGGTTGAATAACTATGTCAGTGGTAAATATTGATGGCGATTGTGCTGTAGTAGGAAAAATAGCATTGGATGATTATTTCTTTCCGACTCTTAATATAGGATATTTAGCAGGCTATCGGCCAATTTAATATACAGTTGAGATGTTTTTAGGGAGTTAAGATGATAAAAATGGTATTGGCTAGTCTACTGTTGCTTACTGTAGTCCAGAGTGTGGCTAAAGAGATCGCGGGACTATCCGTTTCCGACCAGATTCTGCGTGAAACTGATCATGCTGAATTGCTGTTGAACGGGGCTGGGGTCAGGAAGAAATTCTTTTTTAAGGTCTACCTTGCTTCGCTCTATTTGGAACAGCGCATAGACAATGCGTCATCTGTGGTGACATTAGACCGGCCTGCTCGAGTTGAGATGAGGGTTATCTATTCGGAGATTGAGAAGGAAAAGTTTGTTCAGGGATGGAATGAAGGATTTGCTGCCAACCTTACCCAGCAAGAGATGGACCAGGTTAGGGAGCGGCTTAATGCATTCAATGGTTTGTTTGAAACCTTGCAGGAAGGTGATGTTATCCTGTTGGATTATTACCCTGCAAAGGGCACTCAGGTCAGGATTAAGGGAGTTGATAAAGGACTTATTGCAGGAGCTGACTTTTTTCAGGCTCTTTTGAAGGTCTGGTTAGGAGAGGCACCCGTCAGTCAAGATCTGAAAGAGGCGTTGCTTGGTCAGTAAGGCCATGTTCGATGGGAGAGTGTTCGGGAAGCTCCAGGTATCCTATGGTGCTTGCCGTCTCTGGCGGTTATAAAACAGCTCGATATACTCAAAAATGTCCTGCTTGGCTTGCTGCCTGGTCTGTACCTCAGTGATAGATCAACTCTGTCTTCAGCGTATGGAAGGCTCTCTGAGGGCGAATTATACCCCAAGGGTAGGCTTTGCGCTCCCAGCCGTTTCCTTTCCAACTCATTATATAGCTATGGTCTTTGATCGTTTTCTGCTAAAGATCAGAGGCAGATTGGCTACCACGATCACTATGAACCATCAGTACATCCGGCTACCAATATCATCGGCATTGACATAGGGATCGCCCACTTCGCCGGTGAAGTGGGTGGTGTCGTCAGGCTGCCTGCAGCGGGAACCCACTTGAACGCCGTTCTTTAGGGCGGCGAGGATGTCAAAAGAATTTTGGCATACCTTAGTTATAGGTTTAGCACCACTAATGGGCGTATTCTGGGGATAAATTTCTTTGATCTGTGTCGTTGCAATAAACTAATAAGGCCGCTATCGTTTCCTGTCCAAGGAAAATGCAAACGTGTTCAAGGTTTTTTGCAGAGCGGATTTGATTCACATTCAGCTTTTTTTGGAGAGTGCCGTTACACTATCAAAGAGTAGAGTGGCCCTTATAAGGTTGAGGGGCTTAATTCCAGAATACAGATATTAAAAATATTAGATATTTAAAGAATGGCCGTGCCAAATAGTAAACATGACGATCTCCTGTTAAAGAATCTAGTTCCTCTGAATACACTTTCAGAAGAGCAGCTGGGACATTTGCTTAGTCAAATTGTGGTCGAAAAGGCCAAAAAAGGTGATTACCTCTTTCGCGAAGGAGATACCGATCACCAGAATATCTATCTTCTTTCAGGTACTGTAGCACTGCTATCGGGGCAGAAGGAGATGGATTTAATCAGTAGTGGTACCCCTACATCACGCTTCGCTCTGGCCCATCAGTTACCACGCAAACACTCAGCTCAGGCAAGAACGCTGGTAAGCTTTGTGCGTATCGATAGCCGTATGCTTAGCGATATGCTCGCGAGAAGTCACAGCGCCAGTTACGAAGTCAATGATATTGAGCAGCCTGCCGGTGGTGACTGGATGAGCCTGCTACTGCAATCTCCCGTTTTTCAGCAGATCCCCCCCGCCAATCTCCAACGTGTCATGATGCGCATGGAAGAGATTGAGGTCAGCGCAGGGGATGTCATTATAAATCAAGGAGATGAAGGCGACTATTTCTACCTGATCAGTCGCGGTGAGTGTACCGTTTCTCGGGCACCTGAGGAGGGTCATGCGCCTATTGAGCTGGCCAGGCTCAAAGCGGGGAGAGGTTTTGGCGAAGAGGCCCTGATCTCCGAGAAACCTCGTAGTAGTACGGTAGTGATGAACGCAGATGGTGTTTTGGTTCGCCTTAATAAGCAGGATTTCATTGATCTGGTTAAGCAGCCTCTCTCACGTACTCTCAGTTTCGATAAAGCTATCACCTATATTGATAACGGCTCACTTTGGCTGGATGTTCGTACTCCTGAGGAGTATGAAGCGGGACATCTGCCTGGCGCAATTAATATGCCATTTTTTTCACTACGATTTCAGGCTTCAAGCCTTACCCTTGACCGGGCTTATGTGATTTATGGTGAGGAGGTGAGTCAATCTGCCACAGCAGCCTATCTCCTGACTGAGCGGGGTGCTGAGGTTTTTGTTGTTGACTCTAACTGGACTGAAATTGAACAGCTTGCTGGAATTGGCGAAGATCAAAGTGATTCTAAGATTTGTAATGTTATCGACTTTAACCGTGAGTCAGAGGATGGTTCAACTGCTGTAGCTGGCTCCTCTGAAACGCATCAAGCGGAGCTAAAGCGTCTGACTCTTGAGTTAGAAGAGGCCCGAAGTGAGTTTCAGCAAGAGCTAGAGCAGCGGCATACTGAAGTCAAATTATTGCGCCAGGCTTTGGCCGTTGCCAAAAGCCAAGTTACAAGCGGAGAGGAAGAAGCTCAGGCTGTAGAGGGTTTGCAGCAAGAGGTTGAGACGCTTCGGCAAGCTTTGGCGGAGGCGGAATCCAAGCAGATTGATGAGACAGCAGCAGAAGAGAGCCAAAAGGCACTTCAACGGCAGATTGATCAACTGGAGGAACGCCTGAATGCTACCAAGGAAGAGCTGGAGGGCACAAGGCAGTTTATGGAAGAGGCGACGCAGCAAAGTGATTTATTGCGTCAGCAGATTGATCGGCAACAGGCTCGCCACCAAGAGAATGAAGGTCGATTCAAAGAGCAGATTACCGAATTGCAATTCGAGTTGGATAATGCCAGAGAGTCCAGTCAGGATGAGTGTCAGAAAAACGAGCAGCTGACAGCCGAAATAGCCGCACTTAACGAAGCAATGGTCTTGTTAAAAAGTGAAGCTGAAAGTTTTCACGGCCAAGCAGAGGATGGACTGGCCAGCATTACCCTTGAACGGGATGAGTTGGCTAAGGTAAGCCAAGAGACTGAGGCGCAACGCCAGCAACTTGCTGAAGAGCTGTCCCGTTTGTCGCAGCAGCATGAAGAGTTGGAGCAAAGTCGCTTAGAGCTTGCTCAACTTCGGGAAGAAAAAATACAACAGGAAGAATTACTGACACAGCAAGAGGGCCTGCTTGATGAGGCTGAAGCCGAATTGAGTCGGCTAACGGAGCTGCTGCAGGCACAACAGAATGATGGCGCCGAAGAGATAAACAGACTGCAGCATCAAGTAGCTGATCTGGAGCAGGAGAAGGAGCGCTCTCAGGAGCGTGAACAACAAATCAAACAGTCCCTTGAAGAGGCTCGGCTTGGAAGTGATGAGGAGTTGGTGCTCCTTAGAGCTCAGTTGCACGATCAACAGGATGCTACCAAGAAGCTGAGTGAGAAACAGGTTGAGCTAGAAGCGCAGCTAGAACAGGAGCATCAGACTGGAGAATTTCTTAAACGCTCACTGGAGACGGCTGAACAGGCTGTTCAGGTTTCTGCTGAAAATCTTACTGAAGCTGAGCAAAGGCAGCAAAGCCTCGAAGCACAATTGTCTGCCCATGAAGAGGCCATGCAGGATGCGCTACAGCAAAAGTCGCAAGCTGAGCAGCAGTTAGCCGAGCAGCAGACTACCTGGCAGGAGCGGCTTGAAGCCCTGCAGAGTGAGTTGGATGCTGAAAAAGAGTCTTCGCAATCGGCTAATGAGACGCTGGCTTCATTGGAAGCAGCCCGCGAGGAGCTGGAGCAGCAATTGACAGATGCGCAGACTGAACTTCATGAGCACCAGCAGCGTTATGAAGATGAGCGAAATACCCAGCAGCAGCATGAAAAAAGTCTGGTTGAAGAACTTGAGCAACACAAACAGCAACTCGTGTCATTACAGTCAGCCCTGGATGACGCTAATGAGTCTCTGAATCAAGGGGTAGATCAAACTGAGCTAGAGACTGCACAACAGGCTTTGTGTGATGCAGAGCAGGTGATCGATAGTTTAAATCGGGAAATTACTGGCCTTCGTGAAGTACAGATGGAGATGGAAAGCCATTTGACCGATGATGTAGATAATGAGTTGAACAGCTTGCGCACAGCTCTTGATGCTGAGCAGAAAAAGCGTGAAAAGTTGGAAAAAGAGGCACGTCAAGCTGATGTATTGCGTCGTGAACGGGAGGTCCAGGAGACCGCTATCGAGATGCTTGGGGAAGATCTTGAGAAACTCTCTGATGAGAAAGACCAGCTCTCCCAGGAACGCGAACAACTCACAAAGCAGTTGGCCGAGATGCGTGCCCAATATACAGACTTAATCAATGAAAACGAGCAGCTTCATTCTGAAATGAGCGGCGTTCGTGAAAAGCTATCTGACTCGGGTATGGCTGATGATCTGTTGGAACAGATGGAAGCGTTGCGTATAAAATCCGAGAAACTGGAGGCCGAACGTGATGAGGCGATCTCTGAAGCCTCTCTCAGACGTCGTGAAGTAGGTGAGTTGCGCAGTGTCATTGAGACCTATGTGGAGCAGATTCAGGATGTACAGTCATTTGGTGTCAATGAACAGGTCCTTGCGCTGCGTACTGAGCTAGATATGGTACGACGTCAGGCCGCTGATGATCTAGAGTATATGCGTAGTGAGCTGAATCACACAAAATCTCAAATGAAGATGGCTTCTGAGCGTGATGTGGATGAAGTTGCCGCACTCCAGGCGAGTCGTCAGGAGATGGTCTCTCTGCAGCATTCATTGTCAGAAAAAGACCATATGTTGCGACTCTCCCAAGGACAGTGCCGGTCATTGGAAGATGCTATCGAGGATCGCGATAAGGAAGTAGACCAATTGAAACGCAAACTGGAACTTCTTCTCAGAAAAACGGGTGGATTGGATCTTGGTTCGTCAGTTGTCACAGAATATGAGGAATCTACTTCGCGCATCTCAGAATTGGGTAGTGCTGATATGATCGATGAAAACGATCCCAAACTGCCTCACCTAGGGCATCTTTTTCGTCGGAAATAGTGCCTTCATGCGCGTCCTTGCTATTGGCGTTGCAACCCTGGATATCATCAATCGAGTGGCCATGTATCCTGAAGAGGATCAGGAATTGCGGGCATCTGAACAGGCAATTCGTCGTGGCGGTAATGCCTGCAATACACTCACTGTTTTGAGTCGGTTGGGTCACAAATCTTATTGGGCAGGCATGTTGGCTGATGATGGGAGCTGCTTGCTTCAGGGGTAGCGTTCAATATGGCTCAGGTATGCCAAGGTGGGGTTACACCAACTTCTTATATTATTTCCAGCCAAGCAACAGGTTCACGTACCATCGTTCACTACAGAAAGCTACCCGAGTACGACGCTGGAGCATTTTCCAAGATTGACATAACCCCCTTTCATTGGCTCCATTTCGAGGGCCGTAATCCACAAGCTACTGAAGTCATGATGCGACGTGTACGAGAGATAGGGGCAAAGTGTCAGGTCTCCCTTGAGCTTGAAAAGCCGCAGATTGGGTTAGAAAAATGTCTGGCCTATGTTGATGTGGTGATGATCTCTCGCGCCTATGCTCTGTGTAAATCGTGTCAGAAGGCCACCGATATATTTGATCTGATTCGCCCTTTGGCAGGCTCTGCTTTGCTCTATCTGGCATGGGGTGATGAGGGCGGCTGGCTGCAGACTGCACAGGGAGCATGCCATTTTCTGTCCGCTGTCAGGCCAACGCAGGTGGTGGATACCCTGGGGGCTGGTGATGTCTTCAATGCGGGGGTGATACATAGCCTGCAAAAAGGGGATGCTCCCTTGGATGCATTGCAATATGCGATTCAGATTGCGGGAGAAAAGTGTGCCAGGCAGGGTATTTAATCTTAAAAAGCCGGGCCATCAGGCCCGGCTTGTTGGACCACGAAGAGAGTACCTTCCTACTAGCTCATTGTCTCAATAAAGGCATTTAGGTCTGCCAGGACCAGCTCGGGAGGAATGGTGCTGCTCTTCGTGTATCGTTCCGTGGTTACTAACTGCAATCTTAATTCAAGTTCGGATGCGTGTGCGTCATATGCCGATGCATCAGTCGATGTGGCTGTATAACCATTGTCAATTATTTGGCCGGTAGTCATGTCGTAGACTGATTTCATCTCGCACCTCCTGCATCTTAGTTGAATCTGGGTCGCTGTTACTTTTCTAGCGGCGCAGATTGGCCAAACTTTAGCGGCTATGGTATTCCATATTCTTACAGAATGCCGCACCAACTGGCCGTATCCTTGCTCATTAATATATAGTGTGAAATTATGGGCTGATTAATGGTTAGTCCCTGTCTTCGAGATGGTCCAAGGGGTTGCTAATGATGTTACCAGCCGGCTGGTCCAGGTCCACACCATAGTCATCCCGGCTTAGATCATAGGAGCCGGCCCAGTCTTTTGGCGGGGCAGTCGGAGTTGCCTCTAGCTCTTCCCAATCGTCTAAATCGTACTCTTCGACTGTTCCGTCGTAAAATTGGACCTCTATGACGCCCTCTGCAATATCATGAGCAACAACTTCAAATTTATCGCCGCTTACGTTTTTGAACCAATTACCAATACGAATTATGGGTGAGTTCATTAAATTCTACGCGAGAAACCCCGTTCTTTAGATCGGGGAGGGATAGCGTCCGCCATCAGGCGGCCTGTCTCGCTGCCTCCTTTTTATTCAATGCTATCGCTGGTTGTGGGAAATAAGCATAGCCGTTACTGCGTTGTAGCTGCATGCCGTACCGATGGCTAATACCCTGGTCAACCCAGCTTATTTAACAAGCTCCGTCCTTTAGGGTGGGGTAGTTAATGCCTTAATTTCTCCAATCATGACCATAGTTACAATTTTATACCGTTCTTTTGTTTTTTGCTGGTAACAAAGGGCTGGCTAGTTACAAAGGCAAGCGCCATCTGTGCTGGCTCCAGATTATGCTCTCTGGCGAGCTGGACATAACGCTCTGTTGCTAAGGTAGCCTGGGGGGAGGAGTAACGGTTGAATCGTTCGTAGAGTGTCAGGCGGGCATTGGTGGGGGATTGTCCGTTAAGATATTTTCCAGATAGCATTCCAAAAGCCATTGGAGAATATGCTAGTAGACCACATGACTCTCGCAGGGCGATTTCAGCCAATCCGATCTCAAAAGTACGATTAAGCAGGTTGTAGGGGTTCTGGATGGATACGGCTCTTGGTAAGTTGCTTTGTTGGGCGATTTGTAGATAGCGCATCAGCCCCCAAGGCGTTTCATTGGAGACCCCGATATGACGGATTTTCCCCGCTTTTTTTAATGCCTCTAATGCGTCTAGAGTCTCTTCGATGGGTATGGCATTCTCTTCTTTTTGGTGTTGATAACCGAGTACCCCGAAATAGTTGGTTTGCCGGTCAGGCCAGTGTAGCTGATAGATATCAATGTAATCTGTCTTCAGACGATGCAGACTCTGATTCAGTGCAGCTTCGATATTGTTCTTATCTAGGCGTAGTTTTCCATCCCTCAGATAGTTAAGCCAGTCTGCGGGACCTGCAACTTTGGTTGCTAGAATCAGTTGGTCGCGCTGTCCACGTTTGACAAGCCAGCTGCCTACATGGCGCTCGGTCTCACCTTGCGTTTCGGCGCGAGGAGGAACAGGATACATCTCGGCTGTGTCGATAAAGTTAATACCAACGTCCACTGCTCGATCTAATTGAGCATGGGCTTCTGCTTCACTGTTCTGTTCGCCATAAGTCATGGTGCCCAAACAGAGGGCACTGACTTTGAGGTTACTGTCACCAAGTGACCGGTAAATCATGAGACTCTCCTGATTGCGTTAGTCTTGTTCGTCATTAGCTGTCAGCATAGCTGATACCGGATATAAGTAAGGAGCATATCGATGGAATTGGATGGTAATCTATTTTCTGAGAACACGCTTTGGTGGCTTGCTGGATTGTTTGTCTGCGTGCTGATTTATGCCTTATGGCTTGCTCCATGGCAACGACTTACTAGGAAAAATCTATTACACGTGTTCTTCGGTGCCATTGTGGGGCTTATCGTGTTGTGGCATATGCGGGGGCAAGTTCAGGCGGGACTCTCCTTTCATCTGCTTGGGGTAACCGTGATTACCCTGATGTTTGGTTGGTCGATGGCAATCATAGCTGCCAGTATTGCTCTGTTTGCGGTTAGTCTGAATGCGGGCTACGGCTGGGAAGGTTATGTGATTAGCTTTCTGACCGTTGTTTTAGTGCCGATAACCCTGTCACAAATCTCTCTGGTATTGGTCCGTTCATGGTTGCCCAAACAGTTTTTTATTTATGTTTTGGGTAATGGTTTTTTGACTGCTTGGCTAGCGGGTTATGTCAGTGGCTATCTGGCTATCATGTTATTGATTCTGAGTGGCGCCTATACCATGGCTGAATTACAGGTCACGATTATGCCATTCTTTCCATTGATGTTTTTCCCTGAAGCATTGGTGAATGGCTGGATTATTACCATGCTGGTGCTATTCTTTCCTGCCTGTGTCTACTCCTTTAGCGATGAGCAATATCTCCACGGTAAATAGATTCATCGCTATTTGCTGAGGTATAGTCTGTTGAGGTCATAGCTATGACTGCTTGGTTAGTTCAAGAGATTGCGAGGTAACTCCTTGAGTTGGTGGGGAAAGCTGGTAGGTGGTGCGTTTGGTTACATGCTTGGCGGCCCATTGGGTGCGGTGCTGGGTGCTGCTTTGGGTCACCGTTTTGATAAGGGACTGACGGAACGTCCAGAAGATGATGGCAGTTGGGGGCCAGGGGATCAGGAGCGGGTTCAAACCGCGTTTTTCACCGCTACTTTTTCCGTGTTAGGGCATCTTGCAAAGGTGGATGGTCGGGTTTCTCCCGATGAGATTAAACTCGCCGAGAACCTGATGGAGCAGATGGCGCTCTCCAGTGAGATGCGTCAGACGGCAATACGGCTCTTCCGTGAAGGAAAATCGGATAATTTTCCCCTTGATGACGTAGTGATTCAGTTTCGTCAGGAGTGCCATCGTCGCCAAACACTGATTCAGATGTTTCTGGAGATCCAGATCCAGGCCGCATACGCCGACGGTAACATGGATCCGCAAGAGGAATCACTCTTGCTGCATATTTGTAACTTGCTGAATATTCCAGAATTCACCTTTCGTCGTCTTGAAAGGATGGTGCAGGCTCAATCGCACTATGCAGGTACAGGAAGGCAGAAGGCACCACCCAGGTCGCAAGGTATTTCACTCAATGATGCTTATGCGATTCTTACGGTTTCAGCCGATGCATCCGATAAGGAAGTGAAGCAGGCTTATCGGCGTCTGATAAGCCAGCATCATCCAGATAAACTGGTTTCTAAAGGCCTGCCTGAAGAGATGATGAAAATAGCAGCGAAAAAGACCGATGAGATCAAGAAAGCCTATGAGCGAATCAAAGAGTCTCGCTCAATGGAGTAATACTGTTGGTTCGTGTGGTAATAGGGTGACTACTCCCCGCCCGGCGCAACAAGTTGCTTTGGGCGAGGCTTCTTGCTTCAACCTAAAAAAATCAGTTGACCGCTCCATTCTAATAACAGGTATCTGATTTTGAAGAAAATAGCT
>JARRQF010000159.1:0-13555 GCA_037382065.1 Candidatus Thiodiazotropha sp.
GATTTTATGTGATTATATTCAGAATCAGGAACGCCCAAAAGATTAGCCAACTTCGTTGGCTTTGCTATCCATCTCCATCCAAACAAGTTATGGATGGAGAATTCCGCAAGGTTTGTTAAGCAAGAAGAGAAAAAGCCAAAAATTGCATCCTAAGCTTTTCGCATCTTGAAATTTCCGGTAACTTACAGGCCTCAAACTGTAACCGATCACTATCGGCCCTTATAGAGCAGAATAGGTACAAAATCCTATTCTCGCCTGTTTCAACCTGGATTCTGCTGTTTAGCGCTAATATCAGCGGATTACAGGTTCAACTTGACGACTCCAGCAAGGAATTTTCCATGGGCATTTTACAAAATAAACGCATTCTAATCGTTGGCATCGCCAGTAACCGTTCTATTGCCTGGGGGGTCGCTGAAGCCATGCACAAGCAAGGCGCAGAATTGGCTCTCACCTATCAGACCGAAAAACTCAAGAAACGTGTCGATTCCGCTGCTGAAAAATTCGGTGCCTCTCTGGTCGCCCCCCTAGATGTTACCAGCGATGAACAGATTGCTGATCTATTCAGCATGCTGGAGAAAGAGTGGGGATACTTAGATGGCATTGTACATGCTGTGGGGTTCGCTCCCCGCGACCACCTTGAAGGCGCTTACCTGGATAATCTGACCCGCGAGGGCTTCGCCATGACCCATGACATCAGCTCTTACAGTTTCGCAGCACTGGCGAAAGCTGGCCGACCACTGATGCAGGGACGAAATGCCTCGCTGGTCACTATGAGCTATCTGGGCGCTGTACGCACCGTTTCCAATTACAATGTTATGGGTGTTGCCAAGGCAAGCCTGGAAGCTAATGTTCGCTATATAGCGGATGCCATGGGTCCGGAAGGCATTCGCGTCAATGGGATCTCTGCAGGTCCGATTCGGACCCTCGCTGCATCTGGCATCAAAAACTTCAAAGGGATGCTGGATGAAGCGGAGAAAAAGAATCCACTGAGACGCAATGTGACGATTGAGGATGTGGGCAACGCCACCGCTTTTCTCTGTTCAGACCTGGCTTCCGGTATAACTGGCGACATTCTCTATGTCGATTCAGGCTACCATATCTTGGGAGTAGTTTAGGTTTACATTTGAACAGCGTGAAGGGTGCGTTTGTGGTGGTGCAGGGCAGGGGTCGCTCCTGCACATCCATGTTCCCGCAACACTTATGCATCCCTGCACAACATCCAACTCCTTGGAATAGCCCGCTATTCCAAGGAGTTGCAACGCCACCACAAGCCTGCCATTCATGCTGTAGCGTCATTCACCCAATTGGTGAGGATAAAATTCATCAATTGGGCACAACATATCATTAGCTTACCACACCTGAAACCTAACGCTTATTCGCTCCCCTACTTCAGCAGGATTTCGATATCTGCCCGAGATTTCAGATCAGCCAACACCCGCTCGTAGTAGCTCCTGCTGTAGACGCGACGTAACTGATCCATCTGTTGTTGTTTCGCCTCCCCTTCTTCACTCTTTCCTTCTGTTACGCTCAACAGTACAAACACAGCATAGTCGCCCTGGGCCAACCGAGCTACGCCAGGAGTAATGCCGTCTGCCTGCGGTTTTTCTGTACGGAATAGTGCTGTCGACAAGGCAGGAGGTAACTCCCTGTTATTGCGATTTATGGTCAGCGGTCCAGTCACAGCAAAACTACCAGCCACTTGCGTCAATGGTGAGTCAGTAGAGATTTCAGCCATGCGTTTTTGCGCTTCGGCTTCTGCCTGCTGTTCCGCTTTTTGCTTTGCCAGGGTCTCCTTTACCTGATCCTGCACCTTTTCGAGTGGCTGGACAGATGACTCCTGATGATCCGTGACTCGTAACACAATCGAACTGGTTCCATCTATTTCTATCAGTTCACTGTTATTGCGCTCCTTTAGAACATCTTCACTGAACAGAGCCCCTAACACCTTGGGAGTGGCAAATACCCCAGTCGCTTGATCCCGGCTCACCCAATCACTCTGCTCAATAGTCAATCCCAGTGCATTCGCAGCAGGTTCAAGAGATTTCGGATCTTCATAGCTCAGATTGGCTAACTGTTCCGCCATTTCAAAATAGAGCTTCTCACCCTCAGCTTTGCGGTAAGCCTTCTCCACATCAGCTTTCGCCTCATCAAAGGGCTTCACATTAGCCTCTTTAATCCCAGTGAGTTTTATCAAGTGATAACCAAAGCTACTGCGCACCGCTTCACTCACCTCACCCTTTTTAAGCGCGAATACGGCTGCATCCAATGCAGGATTATCCATGAGACCTTTTCCAAAGAATCCAAGATCACCACCCTTGGGAGCAGTGCCAGGATCCTCGGAATACTGCTTAGCCAACTCAGCAAAGTCCTCTCCCTGACTAATCCGTTCAGCCAGTTTATTCAACTTCGCCAGGGCTTCATCAACCTCAGCTTGCTCGGCATCGGAAGCTACCTTTATCAAGATATGGCTTGCCTTGCGCTGCTCAGGAATACCGAACTGATCCTGGTTGTTGTCATAGTAGTCACGTAGCAACTCATCATTGACGGTTAGGGTTGCTCCTGCTGTTGCAGCATCCAACTGGATATATTCAAGCTTAACCTTCTCTGGTGAGATAAAATCACGCTTATTATTTGCGTAATAATCCTTAATTTCTTCATCCGAAACAGTACTATTATGCAGATAGTCAGCAGCAGGAATAATAAAATAGGAGAGTTCTCGGGTCTGTTTCTGTAACCGCTCGCTTTCGGCAAACTCATAGTTGGTAACAAATACCCCGGCCTCAACAGCCTGAGCCAACTGTTCAGAAACAATGGCGCGTCGCACACGATCTTCAAAACCTGAAGGCGTGAGGCCCTGCATGCGAAGTGACGTTTGATAGGTCTGTTGATCAAAATGTCCCTCTTTCTGAAACGCCGGCATACCAAGGATCGCCGCTTGAACCATGGCATTACCAACACGTAACCCCATCTCATGAGATGCCTGTTGCAGAAGTTCATCACTGATCATCTGGTCCAGCACATTTTTACGCATCTCTTTATCATCGAAGAATTCAGGTCGGTAAGCGGAACCCAGCTGGCTGCGAAGTTGTTGGCGAAAACGCTGGAACTGAGCGTCCAAGCTCCTTTCGGTAATCTCAGCACCATTTACGGTAGCAGCCAATGGTTCTGATCCAATCCCCAAATAGGACTGAATACCCCAAAGTGCAAAGGGAATGGTGATAAGAATAACAATTGCCCAAGCGAACCAACCCTGAGCTTTATCTCTGATTTCCTGAAGCATGAGCAGTAACTCGTTTAACCTAGAATCCGCATTAACAACAAAAACGGGGTATCTGGCAGATACCCCGTTGTTGATAAAATTGGCGGAGCGGACGGGACTCGAACCCGCGACCCCCGGCGTGACAGGCCGGTATTCTAACCAACTGAACTACCGCTCCAAATGGTGGGTGCTGCAGGGATCGAACCTGCGACCCTCGGCTGCAGGGATCGAACCTGCGACCCTCGCCTTGTAAGGGCGATGCTCTCCCAGCTGAGCTAAGCACCCGAGGAAGGCGCGCTAGTTTATTGCATCTTTTAAAGCTTTACCAGCTTTAAATGATGGAATCTTCGATGCCTTAATTTTGATGGTTTCACCAGTTTGAGGGTTACGACCATCGCGAGCGGCCCGCTCTTTCACAGAAAAGGTACCAAAGCCCACCAGAGAAAGCGTATCACCTGCTTTCATTGTTTCGGTAACAGCATTAACCATTCCATCAAGTGCACGCCCTGCGGCAGCCTTGGAAATATCCGCAGATTCCGCTATTGCCTCAATCAGTTCGGCCTTATTCATTAATCAAGTTCCCCTATGCTGGTCTAGACGGATCATGCCGTCTTAGGATTTAGTATGTTATGGCTCACTTGGAGCGCGAAAGCCAGAATTTATACCGGCTGACAGAAACCCTGTCAAGCAACGGTCAGTGCAGACATCCGTTCAGCAACCATTGTTATGACAGTAGTTGCATTCTCAACGAGTCGATGCACTAGTGCTTGGTTGGCGCCCCAGCTTTTTTCCGCTCTTCACCCTGACCCTTTTTTGAGCCTTTGCTCGCCGCATCAGGCGTAGTTTTATCATCCTTAGGCAGGGGGACTTCCGTTAGGGCGATCTCTAGTACCTGATCAATCCACCGAACAGGTCTGATATCAAGATTCTGCTTAATATTCTTTGGAATATCAACAAGATCACGCTCGTTCTCTTCAGGAATGATAACCGTAGTGATGCCACCGCGATGGGCTGCCAACAGCTTCTCTTTAAGGCCGCCAATGGGTAATACCTCACCCCGCAAGGTGATCTCTCCCGTCATGGCCACATCGGCCCTGACAGGAATCTTGGTGAGTGCGGATACCAAACTAGTACACATGCCAACACCGGCGCTTGGACCGTCCTTTGGCGTGGCGCCCTCAGGCACATGAATATGCACATCACACTTTTGATGGAACTCTTCATCCAAAGCTAGTGAGGCTGCTCTGCTTCTGACTACGGTCATAGCAGCCTGAATCGACTCCTGCATGACCTCTCCCAGTTGACCAGTGTGGCTTAGTCGTCCCTTGCCTGGCATCAGGGCTGCTTCAATATGTAGCAGCTCACCACCCACCTCGGTCCAAGCAAGCCCTGTGACCTGCCCCACTTCGTCATGATCGTCGGCTCTACCGTAGCGAAAGCGTTTTACACCAAGATAGTCGTCTAGACGCTTTGTTGTGAGTGTCACCTTGCTTTTGGTCTTTTTCAGCAGAATCTCTTTTACTACCTTGCGGCAGATCTTAGCAATTTCTCGTTCCAGGTTTCTCACCCCCGCCTCGCGGGTGTAATAACGAACGATATCGCGAATAGCCGCCTCACGTACGATCAACTCTTCAGGTTGCAAGCCGTTATTTTCCATCTGCTTGCGCACCAGATAGCGTTCTGCAATATTAACTTTTTCATCCTCCGTGTAGCCGGACAGGCGGATAACTTCCATGCGATCCAGAAGGGCTGGAGGGATGTTTAAAGTATTGGCGGTTGCAACGAACATCACTTCGGAAAGATCAAAGTCCACCTCGAGGTAGTGATCATTGAAGGTATGGTTCTGTTCAGGATCGAGTACTTCGAGCAATGCCGAAGCAGGATCACCTCGAAAATCCATCGCCATTTTATCAATTTCATCCAATAAAAATAGTGGATTGCGTGTCTTCACCTTGCTCAGATTATTAATGATTTTACCTGGCAGAGCACCAATATAGGTACGTCGATGCCCTCTAATCTCTGCTTCGTCAACAGAGAATAGGGCCTTTCAGCTTGCGCACACGTTGCTGCACCGCCAGATATTCAAGGATGCGTTCCTTAACCTTCTCCAGTCCGTAGTGATCTTCATCAAGCACCTCATTGGCTGCCCCGATATCATTACGAATTTTCGTGCGCTTCCTCCACGGCAATCCAAGTAGAGTATCGATATAGTTGCGTACAACCGTCGCTTCCGCTGACATCGGTGACATCAGCTTTAATTTATTCAGTTCATTGGTAGCCTTATCCTTAGCTTCCTTGGTCATACCAGCGTTTTCGATCTTTTTCGTCAGATCTTCAATTTCATTCGGAGCATCATCCATCTCACCCAACTCTTTCTGAATCGCCTTCATCTGCTCATTCAGATAGTACTCACGCTGATTTTTTTCCATCTGACGCTTGACGCGTCCACGAATACGCTTTTCCATTTGCAGGATATCGTTTTCGCCTTCCATCAAGCCCATCAGGTGTTCCAGCCGTTCGCGCACATTTGGCATCTCAAGAACGCGCTGTTTCTCTTCCAGTTTCAATGACATATGAGCAGCAATAGTGTCTGCCAGACGGCTTGGATCATCAATACTGGAAAGAGAGGTGAGGACTTCAGGCGGGACCTTTTTATTGAGTTTGACATATTGGTCAAATAGGTTGGTTGCCGAACGCATCAATACATCAATTTCGCGGCCAGCGAGATCGACCGTATCAGCCAGAGCTTCAAGACGTGCGGAAAAAAACTCATCCTGCTCAACAAACTCGACGATTTTTACTCGCTCACCACCCTCGACAAGCACTTTGACAGTACCATCAGGAAGCTTCAGTAACTGCAATATGTTGGCTAAGGTGCCGATGCCATACATATCACTGATAACTGGGTCATCCACATCGGCACTTTTTTGTGCTGCAAGCAGAATCTGCTTGTTACTCTGCATTGCCGAGTCTAACGCCAGAATAGACTTATCTCGACCAACAAACAGGGGGATCACCATGTGCGGATAGACAACAACATCGCGCAGCGGTAGGACTGGAACTACATTAGACTGATCTTTCCTCAAACCTGATTCTGTATGTTCTTGAGCCATTAAATTCTCCTCATAAGGCAGTTTGCCCGCCTGAAAAATAGTTCTACCGCAGGTATGACAGCATCGATACAGTGATTTGAGTCTAGCGGGTATCTTAGGTTCTGGTTCTTAATAAGTGTATACCACTGACACTTTGTAGACGGATGATTAAAGTATATATGGCCTAAGACCTGATATTTCAAGTCTATTTGCGATACTAGACCAGAGAAAGTGCAAATTCAGGAAAAACAAGCTCCCCCATGTGCTGTGACCTATTTCACAGCAACAGAGGCGGATAGAAATCAATCAGAAGCAGCAAGTTTATCGCTATGTTCGTAGATCATCAGCGGATCCGATTCGCCGGCAATGACTCCTTCATCGACAACAACTTTGGAAACCTCATCCATTGACGGCAAATCGTACATGGTATCTAATAAAACCTGCTCCAGTATGGTACGCAAACCACGTGCACCTGTCTTGCGCACCATGGCTTTGCGGGCGATGGAACGTAGTGCCTCTTCGCGTATCTCCAGCTCACACCCTTCCATCTCGAAAAGACGAGCGTATTGTTTAGATAGAGCATTTTTTGGTTCAGTTAGGATCTTAACCAAGGAATCTTCATCCAATTCCTGGAGGGTAGCAACCACAGGGAGACGCCCTACAAACTCTGGGATCAGGCCATATTTAATCAGGTCCTCCGGCTCCACATTAACGAGAATCTCACCTACCGAACGGGAGTCATCTTTACTTTTAACTTCAGCCGAAAACCCAATACCACCCTTTTCAGAGCGATCTTTGATCACCTTCTCCAAACCAGCGAAAGCACCACCTACAATAAAGAGTATATTTGCGGTATTAACCTGCAAAAACTCTTGCTGAGGGTGTTTCCGCCCTCCCTGTGGCGGCACAGACGCCACCGTTCCTTCGATCAGTTTAAGAAGCGCCTGTTGCACCCCTTCACCAGATACATCACGGGTAATTGATGGATTGTCAGATTTGCGAGAGATCTTGTCGATTTCATCAATGTAGACAATGCCAGTTTGGGCTTTTTCCACATCGTAATCGCATTTCTGTAATAGCTTTTGGATGATATTTTCCACATCTTCGCCAACATACCCAGCCTCTGTCAGAGTGGTAGCATCAGCGATGGTGAATGGTACATTCAACATTCTGGCCAGGGTCTCGGCCAGCAAAGTCTTACCGGAACCGGTTGGGCCAATCAGCAAGATATTCGATTTAGCCAGTTCGACCTCATTTTCCTTACCTATGACATCAAGACGCTTGTAGTGATTGTAGACTGCCACGGAAAGAACTTTTTTTGCTCTTCGCTGACCTATAACATACTGATCTAGCGTATTTTTTATCTCGTGAGGCTTAGGTAGCTTATTGATACTCTCTTCACCGGAATCCTGCATTTCCTCCCGGATGATGTCATTACAAAGCTCTACACATTCATCGCATATAAAAACGGAGGGGCCAGCGATGAGTTTACGCACCTCATGTTGACTCTTGCCACAAAAGGAGCAATACAACAGCTTGCCGTCGTCGCCTTTACCGCTTTTGTCACTGCTCATATTTTACTCCTTCAAGCCAAATTCAACCTGCATATAACTCAATCATATCCAACTGCACCTAGATGGCAAGGATTGAGTTAAAAAAACCAAACTTGTGTATCAAGCTATCCGTTACGCAGTTCACTTCGCCCTACAGATAGTTATCTATTCTCAATAGCATCACGATTCGATAAAACTGAGTCAATCAAACCATATTCCACAGACTCTTTTCCACCCATGAAGTTATCGCGCTCAGTATCAAAACCAATCTTCTCCAAACTATGCCCAGTATGCGCTGCCATTATATAGTTCAGTCTTTCGCGCAGTAGAAGAATCTCTTTTGCATGTATTTCGATATCCGTCGCCTGCCCTTGGAACCCGCCCAAAGGCTGGTGAATCATCATCCGGGAATTAGGCAAACAGTAGCGCTTACCCTTTGCTCCACCTGTCAGTAGTAAGGCTCCCATGCTCGCTGCCTGCCCAATGCACATGGTACTGACATCGGGTTTAACGAACTGCATCGTATCGTAGATGGAGAGTCCCGCTGTCACCGACCCACCTGGCGAGTTAATGTAAAGATGGATATCTTTATCAGGATTTTCCGACTCTAGAAATAGTAATTGAGCCACTACCAGATTGGCCATATAGTCTTCAACCTGCCCGACCAAGAAAATAACCCGCTCTTTGAGTAACCTGGAGTAGATGTCAAATGAGCGCTCACCTCTGGCTGTCTGCTCAATGACAACTGGCACCAAACCGAGATTTGTCGCATCTGGCATACCAAACGATGGTGTTTCAATCATAATTTATTGTTCCTCAGTCCTTTAGCTTTGTTCAGTCAATGCCGCAAAGGTTGTCTTCTCATCAGTGACTACGACTTGTTCTAACACCCAGTCAACTACTTGATCCTCCAGCACGAGACTCTGTATCGAAGCCAACTGCTGTTCATTGCTGTAGTAGTAGTTAACCACCTCTTCAGGCTCTTCATAGGTAGCAGCAAACGATTCAATTCGTTTACGCACACGGTCATTATCGACCTGAATGTTGTTTTGCTTAACAATTTCTCCAATCACCAAACTGAGCGTAACTCGTTTTTTGGCCTGATCTTCAAACATTTCACGTGGCAACTCAAAGCTACCAGCCCCCTGTCCGAGCTGTTCTCTTGTCTGTTTGCGTAGGGCCTCGACCTCTTCATCCACCAGCGCAGAGGGAATATCAATCTTATGCTGCTCATATACCAAGTCCATGACTTGGTTCTTGATTCTGGCCTGGATTCTATGAATAAGTTCCCTCTCCATGTTTTCACGTATGTCACCCTTGAATTTATCAACGCCCTCTTCAGCACCAAAATCCTTGGCGAAAGCATCATCTACCTCAGGCAATGCCTCTTCTAAGACCTGGCTGACTTCCACATCGAAGGTTACAGGCTTACCGGCCAACTCTTCCACCCGGTAATCATCAGGGAATTCTAAATCTAAACTGCGTTTTTCGGTTTTAATCATACCAACCAGGCCGCTCTCAAAACCCTTGATCATCTGCCCTGAACCTAGCACTAGATCAAAATCATCGACGCTGCCACCTTCAAAGACCTCGCCATCAATTTTGCCAGTAAAATTAATTTTTACTTGATCACCCTCTTCAGCAGCTCGTTCGACGCTGCTCCAGGTCGCTCGCTGTTTACGCAGCTTTAAGATCATCTCTTCGATATCCTGGTCACTGATATCCGCAACAGGCCGTTTAACCTCACCTTCGACCTTATTCAGCGTAATCTCGGGCATGACCTCCAGAGTGGCGACATAACTGAACAGACCTTCTTCAGTAGACTCTTTCGGTTCAATCTTAGGCATACCAACGGGTTGCAGTTTCTCCTGTTGTATCGCCTCCAGGTAGCTCGTTTCGATCATTTGACCATACACTTCCTGCAGCACCTGACCACCATAGTTGCGATGCAACAGTTTCAATGGCACTTTACCAGGACGAAATCCATCCAACTTAGCGGTCCGGCCAATTTGCTTCAGACGCTTGGTCACTTCCACATCAATCTGCTCAGCAGGTAGTTCAACGATTAAACGTCGCTCAAGCCCCTCTCCCGATTCCACCGAAACTTGCATGTATCTTCTCCTGACAGCCCGTTCTGTCACTTCTTTATAAGGTAAACTGGAAATTTCCTGTAAGCCACGTTCAGCAACTACCAGGGGAAATGGTGCGAAAGGAGAGACTCGAACTCTCACGGGTTACCCCACAGGAACCTAAATCCAGCGCGTCTACCAATTCCGCCACTTTCGCTTTGTCAGCCTGGCTGGCAGCTATTTCAAACCGCCGTAGCCTTGCTGTGAACGGACTATTATAGCGATGAATCTCGCAAGTCTCTACGAAAATCGTACATAAATCAGGATAAATCGTAAAATTCAGCGGGTTTCCACCCAATCAACCCGCTGAAAACCTCTTGGCAGCTTGGCACCCCGCCTTCCACGTTCACCTTGATAACTATCGAGATCTGAGGGCTTTAGCGTAATATACCGCTTACCCGCATAGGCGGTCAGACAGCCCTCCTTAGATACTACTGCCAAGGCAACGACAAACTCTTCTCTCACGGCCGCCCGCTTAGCAGGAATCGAAATAATCTTATTACCCTTACCTCTCGCCAGTTGAGGCAGCTCTGAAACAGGAAAGACTAACATCCGGCCCTCATTGGTGATGGCTACAACCCGATCTGATTTGAGATCACCAATCTCCACTGGCGCTAATACATGGGCACCTTTGGGTAGTGAGAGTAAAGCCTTTCCCGATTTATTTTTGGCCAACATATCGGCCAGCCTGACGCGAAATCCGTAACCTGCATCTGAAGCAAGCAGAAACTCTTTCTGAGGATCACCACCTACCACTGCACAGAAAGTCGCCCCTGCAGCGGGAGATAAACGCCCAGTCAGAGGCTCGCCCTGACTACGTGCTGACGGCAACGTATGAGCTAGTAACGAGTAGCTGCGACCGTTGGAATCGATGAATACCGCTTGTTGGTTACTGCGTAGCCTAGTGGAGGCAAAAAAACCGTCTCCCGCACGATAGTTTAAACCGGCAGGGTCGATCTCATGTCCTTTTGCAGAGCGCGCCCAACCCATCATGGAAAGCACGACCGTAACAGCCTCACTAGGTGTCAGGTCGGTCTCTGCCAGAGCCTCAGCTGCAACCCGCTCAACAATCGGCGAACGCCGCTCATCACCATACTGCTTGGCATCTGCTTCCAGCTCTTTGCGAATCAGAGTACGCAACCGCTGCTTTGAGCCCAAAATCAATTGCAGAGATTTGCGCTCTTTTTCAAGCTCATCCTGCTCTCCCTTAATCTTCATCTCTTCCAGCTTCGCCAGATGACGCAAACGCAGGTTAAGAATCGCTTCGGCCTGAGTTTCACTAAGAGAAAAACGCTTGATCAATTCAGCTTTGGGATCATCCTCATAGCGAATAATTGCGATCACCTCGTCTATATTGAGGTAGGCGATCATCAGGCCTTCCAGAATATGCAGACGTTCAAGTACCTGATCCAGACGGTACTGTAAACGTCTGCGTACGGTTTCCATACGGAAGCTTAACCACTCGACAAGCAGAGTACGCAGATCCTTCACCGCAGGTCGTCCGTCGATACCTATCAGGTTGATATTGACTCGATAGCTACGCTCCAGATCAGTTGAGGCGAAGAGATGCGACATAACCCGATCCACATCGACCCGATTGGAACGGGGCACTATCACCAACCGAGTGGGATTCTCGTGATCCGATTCATCCCGCAGATCCTCCACCATTGGCAGCTTCTTGGCCTGCATCTGGGCGGCAATCTGTTCTAGCACTTTGGCACCAGAGACTTGATGGGGTAGTGCGCTAACGATGATATCCCCATTCTCCCGCTCATAGCAGGCGCGCATTCTGATTGAGCCATGTCCAGTTTGATAGAGTTTGCTCAAATCCTCGGCCGACGTAATGATCTCCGCATCGGTGGGATAGTCTGGCCCCTGAATATGGGACATCAACTCTTCAAGAGAGGCTTTCGGTGACTCCAGAAGGTGGATACAGGCGCTCGCCACTTCCCGCAGATTGTGGGGTGGGATATCCGTTGCCATACCAACTGCAATGCCGGAGGTTCCATTCAGTAGCACATTCGGCAGTCGGGCGGGAAGAATCGAGGGTTCGCGCAGGGTTCCATCGAAGTTTGGCACCCAATCCACGGTTCCCTGCGCCAATTCAGATAGTAGAACCTGTGCGTAAACGGTCAATTTGGACTCGGTATAACGCATCGCAGCAAAGGATTTAGGGTCATCTGGTGACCCCCAGTTGCCCTGCCCATCCACCAGCGGATAGCGATAGGAGAACTCCTGGGCCATCAACACCATCGCCTCATAGCAAGCCGAATCGCCATGCGGATGAAACTTACCCAGCACATCACCCACAGTACGCGCCGACTTCTTGAATTTTGCCCCAGCGTTCAGGCCCAACTCCGACATGGCATAGACTATCCGCCGCTGAACCGGCTTAAGCCCATCCCCAATATTGGGCAAGGCGCGATCGAGAATGACATACATGGAGTAGTTCAGGTATGCCTTCTCAGTAAATTCTGTAAGGGGGACCCGCTCAATCCCCTCAAAACTCTGATTGATGTTGTCTGTCATGTATTTAGGTTGCCGTAGCTACTGAGCCGCAAAGAGGGCTGATAATCCTAGAATCCGCAGTTGAACATGGAGTGGTCAACTGCGGAATCTAGGATGATACGGAAAGCGGAGGAGTTAGTGAATACGTAGTCTGTTTTGTGTGATACGAAAAAGAGTAAGGGCAATCAGTGGAAGCAGGTAAGAGCCACCTCCCAACCAACATAGCGGAACTGAAGAGAACACTCCAGTCAACTGCAGCACAAAGAGCCCCACACCCAGGCTTCCCCCAAACAACAAGGTAATAAACAGCCCTTGTTCAATAAGCAGGCTTTTCTGGTAACTGCTATTGAAAAATTGTTTTGTATTTTTCAGCATCAAAAGCCAAGAAAGCAGAATCAGGGTGAAATAGATCATACCTGGGCCTTCACTGAACATCAGTGACAGATAAAACACTAACTGAGAGGCCAGCATCAGAAAAAACAGTGCCCCGTAGCTCACATAGCGCAACGGAGTGACTTTCAGCCATTGCGGAAAAACATGCAGCAACAAGCCAAATGCAAACATCGGTATGACCCCAAACATAAGGTTTAGAACCATCCATTCAGAGGCGGGTAACCGAGTAAAAGCCATTGACAATAGCCAGAGCAGCAGGCTGAATAGCCCCCCCGACATCAATAGCCTGAATGGAGATTCAGTCAACCATACCCATGCAGGAAAGGTACGGCTTCGCCCAATATTTGCTGAAGATGGAATTGTGATACACATAGCGTTAAGATAAGATCATGTCCCATATCCATTCACCATGACATCTGTCAATGATCCTATTTTCCCTAGTGTGGTGCTTCATACAAATTGACGATGATGGCGTGACGCTAAGCGGTTAGCCGCTAGGCGTGTGCCGCCGGGAATGGCTTCTCCCTTTCCAAGGCACGCAACAACGCGGATGACCGCTTAGCGTCTCGCCCGAAGGGAAGCCTGCTCAGGCCAGGATACTGCGTTGCAATGCTTGAAAAG
>JARRQF010000160.1:0-15594 GCA_037382065.1 Candidatus Thiodiazotropha sp.
GTGCATACTTAGTTAAAGCTTTGATGTTCGTGAGCCACCCCACTATTGATGCGGTTCGTGCCTCACCACATCCTACAATTTTTGCAAATATTCGCTGCATGCTTTTACAACACCCTCCTCCCGGGAGAAGGACAGGATGAGGGGATAGAAAACCATGATCCTAAAAAGATCAGTTGGGCAGCGTGAAGGGTGCGTTTGTGGTGGTGCAGGGCAAGGGTCGCTCCTGCACATCCATGTGCCCGCGACACTAGCGCATCCATGCACGGCGCGCAACGACGCGGAAAGCCCGCTATTCCAAGGAGCTGCAACGCCGCCACAAGCGTGCCATTCACGTTGTAGCGTGATTCACCCAGTAGGTGGCCATAACCTTCGATGCTATTTTCTTTAAAATCAGAAACCTGTTATTAGAATGGAGCGGTCAACTGATTTTTTTAGGATGATGCGGAGAGGTACGAACCGCATCATGATTTTCGATTATGTGCCGCCACAAGCGTGCTATTCACGCTGCCCAACTAATCTTTTTAGGTTGACGGGTTTCGTCTATTTCAGATTGATAGGTTTCAATCTTTAATCCTCAAAAGCGAATGAATTAAGAAACAGCCGTTTCCAAAATAGCTTGCGATCAACCGTGCTCAGATTTGCCTCATCACAAACCTTATCCCAATTTTCCTCAATCGCTTCGCGCTGCTTTTCGAGGATAGCTTTGGCCTTACTTTCAGAGAGCTGGAAATGAGGCTCGGCATCCAGGCAAAACTTGAGTTTGCTCAGCCTGTTGTTACCAGAAATCAGCATAGCTTGTGTTGCTTCTCTACCTGTTCTTACTTGCGGACAAATATCATATGCAGGTGTTAGTTGAAGCGTTTTGCCATTCCAGAATGCGGCATGGTTTCTTGCATGATCATCGGTATTACCGCATAGAATGTTAAAGACGATACGAGAAAATAGCTCTTCGAGTGTTTGTTTCGGATAGTCGAAACGATGTCGAATAATTTCCGCGAAGGTTTCATAGCTTGCGTACCGCGCCATCATCTCATCCAGGCCAAAAAGTGTTAGCGCAGAGACCATGACCTTGCGTGTCCAGCCCTTTGACGTTTTTTCACGATCAAATCGCTCAATCAAAAGGATCTCTTTCTGTGCAGCTTGAACCAGCTTTACAGGCGCAGCATTTATTCCGGCAAGTGCGGCCAATCGCATGGCGATATATTCAGCCTTTACCACGCTGTAAAGGTCACTGCTTGATGAAAACTTCGCAACATATTTTGTGCCCTGATCTTCGATCAAGGCTTTGGGACGAGCGCCACCAATAGAACTGCCATGAAAGAGCGCCTGATCCAGCTCAGGGGTTAGCGGTACGCCTTGCTCAACCCGCGCAGCGGATTGAAGCAATTCTTCCAGAGGAACGTTGTTTGCCGAGCGCGGAACGTATTCACTGGGTGAGCGCTGGAAATCCAGTGCGCCGATACGATCGGAACCAGATTCCAGCAAATAGGTTAGCTCGCCAAGTGCATCGGTATCCGTATCTTTGCCTTTGCGCCCTAGCTTTTTATTGATGATAACGCGCCGCCCCCAGGCATCCGGTGCAGAATCTCGGATGCATCCAGGCATGGTTAGCCCATCAAGCAGAGGCAACACGCCTTTTTTTAACGGCAGTTCCGGCTCATAAATGGTAATAGCTGGAGGAGTTGCATTAATGCGATCTAGATAGCTTTTACCGTAGTTGAACTGTACGTTGCCTTGATCGTCAGCCTCAAGTTTTCCGGCAACAACAGGTTCAGTGGCACTGGGTAGCCATATCCAGACAAAAGCTTCTTTATCAGTGGTATTAGAAGTCATCATCGGCAACCTTTACTTTCTTACGCACAGACTTGGGTAGCAGTGCGAGTTTGTCTTCTGTTTGGCAAATATGTTTGGTGAAGGTGGTTGCTTCGGCATCAAAGAGTTTAACGCCCACGATGGTGGCAACCTCAAAGGTTGCTCCCAACTCACACTTGGGATCACCTTTTTCGATGCGCTGTAACAGGCCACGAGAAATTCCGGCGCGGTCGGCAACCTCTTGCGCGGTCATTTTGCGCTCTTTTCTTGCTACGCGGATCAGGTTGCCAAGCAGGGTGATGGCCTCAAGGCTATAGCGGGAATATGTGCGTGCCGACACTTTGGACATGGCTTACCTTTGCTTTAGTCATTTTGATCTTTGTGTGAATCATATAGCCTTTATATGATCTATATATAAATCAGAATATCAGCGTCCAGCTGATTCAACAAGTAAAAAATGGTTCATATATAGACCGTAATATATTTTTATGATCTATATATGGATCATTATTAATACTATACGAGGATACATAATCTTGTGACTACTCCCCGCCCGCCGCAACAAGTTGCTTTGGGCGATGCCAGATACCTGTTATTAGAATGGAGCGGTCAACTGATTTTTTTAAGTTCAAAATCATGGCGGCCCCTCAGCAATAGGGATACCCAAAGGCTGGTTTCCGGCCTCTTTTTCCAGGACTACTCGCTCTGCAAAGTTAAAAACAGAGTACCTCCTGTATCTAATGGCATCATTGTCATCGCTCATAGATCATAGTATTGTGATAGCTGGCCTATAAAACCTCTTTGGGTAATGCATAGACTTCCCGCAATTCAAACAGATAAGGCCAGAAGATTCACAACACTATTGCTAACACTCGAAAAGATTTCTTATACAAAACCACGTGTTCAATTGTCTTGAAATTTGCAAGTGAGGAATATGTCCAACTCTTCAAAGAGCAATAGCAAATCGATTGCGGATGCAAAAATCACGCCGATGTGGTCGGTGGACCAATGTACTAGAGCAGAAATACTGCTTGTTAGCCTGAGGAGAATGGCTGCCGTCAGGCATTTCGTGAATCAGGAACCCACCGAAGCGACTTAGACTTTCCAGTCTAAGCGCCGTAGGAATCCCTTTCCTTTAGGGAGGAGAGGATATCCATTGAGGAACTCTACAACATGACCAGGGTCAATTTGTCAGAATCAAGATTAGCGGTGTAACTCATACCCTGTACAAGCCATTTGTCCACTCAAATTCGAAAACCACGATTCAAGCATTATATAATCCTGGATGTGTCATGAAGATTTTTCGATTTATAATATTGCTTCTATTTTCCACGCTCTCTATTGCACAAGAGCATCCTGCTGACCAATCTACTGAAGAAAAGGATGCCCCCAAGTTACTGATTATAGGCGCTTCCTATGCACAAAACTGGCCGATTGACAAAGTGGGCTGCCTTAAGGTATTGAACCAAGGCATTGATGGAGAGGTCTCGACTCAGACTCGCGGACGTTTTAAGAAAAGCCTCTTATCTGCAAAGCCACAAGCCGTTCTTATCTGGGGATTCATTAATGACTTTTCAAATAATCCCCAAGAAATGGCTGATGAAACCCGTGAAACCGCAATCCGTAATATTGAAGCAATGACAAAGGCAGCCCAAAACCTTGGTGTCATACCTATTCTGACGACTGAGGTGACCATGGGTGAACCCGATTCACTGCTTAACAGCCTGAGAAATTGGATCGGAGAACTCAGAGGCAAACAGGGTTTTCAGCAATATATCAGTAGCAATGTGATGACGGTCAATCGCTGGATACGTCTGTATGCGAAACAGAGAGGCTTCCCGCTGCTAGATATCGAACAGCTTATGACCAACGAGAAGGGTAACCGTAAACTCGGCTACTTCACTTCAGACCTATCGCACATCTCAAATCAGGCCTACCAAGATCTAAGCGCCTTTAGCCTACCGATTCTTGAAGAGAGATTAATAAAAGCTAATCGTCTATGCAGCGATTGATTGGCAAGGGGCAGTGAAATCAACCGATTCATAATCATTAAAAGATTAGTTGGACAGCATGAAGGCTGCACTTGTGGTGGTGCAGGGCAAGAGTCGCTCTTGCACATCCATGTGCCCACGACACTTGTGCATCCATGCACGGCGCGCTATGACACGGAATAGCCCGCTATTCCAATTAGGTTTAAGTTGTCTCTTCCACTTTTTCCAACCACAGCATAGCCTCCTCGCACACCCCGATGGAACGGGCTCGGCCGCTAGTCTTAGCCGTATACATACGATGATCGGCCAGTTCGACCTGCGCTTTCCAGTCTTTTAATTTATCTTGCTGTAGCTCCGCAATGCCGATGCTGGCGGTCATCGGTTTACCATCCGGGCGATTACCCACTCCAGCCTGCATGATCCGGCTCACAACATCATTGGCTTCGATAGGGTCGGTAGTTGGCAAAACCACAATAAACTCTTCACCGCCCCAACGAATGACGCTATCCCCCTTACGCACGGTTTTACAGATCTGCGAGGAAGCTTCCTTAAGCACCTTATCACCCACCTCATGCCCATAGCTATCATTGACCGTTTTGAAATTATCCAAATCAAAATAGAGTATTGACAAGGAGCCACCGCTCATCATTGCCAGACGAAACTGCAAATCCAGCATTTCAATACCTGCACGCCGGGTCAGCACCCCGGTCAGCACATCGTAGCTGGCACGGCTCACTTGAGAAAGCATATAGCGGAGCTGAGTCAGGGAAGAGAAGAGCGACACACCCAGGATCAAAATCAGTAACCAAAGTGTCGATACAGCCTGGGGTATTTCTTCTGTGGTTTGAGGATAGGAAGAAACAGCCGTCACCAGGAACAGGGGCACAGCATAACCAAAAAACTCGGCAAGAGTCAGTGGAAACAGTGTAAGGCCCGCTACCATAACAAAAGGTAGCAACCCATAGAGCCCAGCAATAATTTGCTCCGTCCCATTTAAAGGATAATCCAGCAGCCAATGCTCGGACGCCAGATAGAACAGGGGTGTCACTGCCAACATACCAGCCAGCAGCATTCGAGCCTGTTTTAGCGTAGGCTCCCGTCTCGCTAACCAAGCCAGTATGGCGAATATAACCCCTGATATCAGGCGAATTGCCAGTAATCGTCCCCAGAGGGCACTGGGAAGAAAAAGCAGGTCAATAACAAACCAAGCGGGTACAAGAATCGCAAACATAATACAAAAGAAAGAGACCCGACTCTGAATAGTCTTTGCACGATGATTTGAGATGGGCAACCTGTGTTCCTTTGTGGTGAGTAGCTCATAGAGCTGATCAACCGTATATATTCCCAAAGACTCACTGATTGTGATGTACATTTTTTTCAGAAAGCTCATTCTAATCATTCCAACAACATCGTAGCTTCCTATTTAGCACTCAATATGACGAATTCTTAACTGATAAATCCACTTAATCTGATGTAGATCAAACAGCTCAGTTAAGAATTATTGATAATAAAGTTCAGCCGACTCCTTAAAATTGTTCTATTGTTTCATAATGCACGCACTGGGAAGCTATTGTTTGTATTTCCTAATACTGCTTATCCGGCTTTTTTAGCGTAGTGCATACTTTTACCTGATTATTCAAGAATAACAGTAATTTGTACCTTTGGCCCGAATTGGCATTTACCGATCACCAAGTATATGTAACCATGGAGCGACACATGGAGAGCCTAGCCGATAATTTTTTCCGATACTTCATATCCCGCTACGCCGCATCCCACCATCAAAAACAAATTAGTTATAGTATCCGCCATCAGGTCTACGCGGAGGAGTTAGGCTGGGAGCCTATCAGCCACAGACAGCTTGAAACCGACCAATTTGATGACTATGCGCATCCATGCTTGCTTGAACATAAGCGCACTGGGGATATCGCTGGATGCGTACGCTTAGTGGTACCTCAGACAGAAAGACTCGACATCTATCATCCTTATCAACAACATCCTATTGAAGATATCAATACTCATCATATAGGGCAATTATCCCCTACTGAAATCGGCGAGATTTCACGTTTGGCAGTACCTAACCAATTTAGACGACGCGCCAATGAGCAAGGCAAACCCTTCATTTTTGAACATGGCAGCAGCAAGACTGTTTTTAACGAAGATGAACAACGAAATTTCCCCCATATCGCAATCGGCCTCTATCTATCAGCTATTGCCATGGTTGAGCTTTGTGATCTGGAACTGGTACTAGTTGTCATGGAACCTAGACTAATGCGTCATTTGAAACGCTTCGGAATCTGCTTTCATCAAATCAGCGCTACCTTTGACTTCAACGGCGAGCGTGCTCTTTTCGAATTACCACGCAGCGAATTAACGCTGCACTTGAAGAGCCAGGTTAAAGAACTCTACCAATTAATCCTTATGTCCCTAATGCACCAACCCTGGCATGAGCATCAAATAAACATTCAAGCCTCCTAAATCAATGACGCAGTTTGAATACCATACCGCCTTCTCGCGCAACATTGGCTGGGTCAGCCAAAGCGAGCAACAGCAATTACAGCATGCCCGTATTGCCATAGCAGGCATGGGCGGTGTAGGAGGCAGTCATCTGCTAACCCTGACACGCTTGGGAGTGGGACATTTCAATCTCGCTGATTTCGACACATTTGAAGTTGAAAACTTCAATCGACAAGCAGGTGCAAACATAAATACGGTCGGCCGAGCAAAACTCGACTGTTTGATTGAATCAGCTATGGCAATTAACCCAGAGCTCGAAATACTGCCATTTCCTGAGGGGGTCGTAGCAGATCAAGCCGACAAATTTCTTCAGGATTGCGATATTTATGTAGATGGTCTCGACTTTTTTGCCTTAAAAGCGCGGCGAGCAGTATTTGCCCGTTGCAATGAGCTGGGCATACCTGCCATCACAGCCGCCCCGCTGGGAATGGGGTCGGCACTGCTGAACTTCCTGCCGGGAAAAATGAGTTTCGAGGACTATTTTCAATTCCAGGGGGAGGGAGAGTATCAACAATATCTGCGTTTTCTGGTGGGACTTGCCCCCGCCCGGTTACATGCTCCTTATCTTGTCCTACCTGATCGTATCGACCTAGTGGCTAAAAAAGGACCATCTACGCCAATGGGTTGTGAGCTGTGTGCAGGCATTGCCGCAACTCAGGTCCTCAAGCTATTGCTAAACCGCGGAAAGGTTCTTGCCGCCCCCTGGGGCTTACAGTTTGATGCCTATCAAAACCGGCTACGCCGAACCTGGCGACCAGGCGGCAACCGCCACCCCCTACAACGGCTTACTATCTGGCTTGGAGAGCGTCAGTTAAATCTCCCCCAACAAGCCCCTGAACCCTACTGACCAATAGAAAAGGAAACATAACTCACATAAACTACCAAATAGTGAATTTATATATTGCTAGGCCGATAGATGCCATAATGTTCGGATAATTATTTAGGTTTACTTATGTGTTACATATCCTGCATAAGGAAAAGAAAGCCGTCACTCCTATTCGCCTTTCTACTGCTCAGCTACCTGATGGCAGGCGCTACTGAGTTACCTAACGAAAAGGTCTTTTACATCGGTGTATTAGCCAAACGCGGAGAGCAGATAGCTCTCCAGCGATGGACCCAGACAGCGACCTATCTCAATCAACAGATTCCAACCAGTAGATTTCGCATTGTTCCTTTGACTTTCAAAGAGATCAATCCAGCTATTCAACAAAAAAAGATCGATTTTTTATTAGCCAATTCGGGCATCTATATCGAGGCAGAACACAAGTTTGGTGCATTCCGCATCGCCACCTTGATCAATCACATCGGCAAGCATGCCCAAATCAGTTTTGGCGGTGTCGTTTTCACCCGCGCAGACAACCATCAACTGCAATCGCTCTCCGACCTGAAAGGAAGCTCATTTGCCGCCGTCAGTTCGACTTCCCTGGGAGGATATCTGATGGCAAGGCGTGAGTTGAGCGAACAGGGTATTGATACCGAAGGCGATATGCATCTGCATTTTCTTGGCACCCATGATGCAGTGGTCAACGCCGTTCTAGCAGGCCAAGTAGATGCCGGAACGGTGCGCAGCGACACTCTGACTCGCATGGCCAAAACCGGACTGATTAACCTGGATAGGGTCAAAGTACTCAATGCCAATCCAATTGAGGGATTCCCCTTTCTCCTCAGCACACCTCTCTACCCCGAATGGCCCATGGCTGCCTTGGCAGGTACCCCCAAATCATTGGTTAAGCAAGTAACCATAGCGCTGCTCAATATGCCAACAGACCACCCTGCAGCCCTCAGCAGCCACACAGCAGGCTGGACTGTACCCGCCAACTATCAACCAGTCCATGAGCTCTACAGAGCTCTGAATCTACCGCCCCACCACCAGAATCCACCCAGTCTGAATGAGTGGACACGAGATAATCCGATCACAACCAGCATAATCTCAACTGTACTCCTTCTGCTGCTGATCTCTATCCTTTTACTGACAAAAACCAACCGCCGTCTTAGCAAAACACAACGCGACCTCACCAAAGCGGTTACTGCGAAAGAGGCTATGGGAATGAGTGTTGAAAAATGGCTGCTAAACCTTGCAGAAGATGAAAATCAAGATAATTCGATTCTTCGCTACATAGGAAATAGCGACGACCCGCTACCAGACACTCTTTTGGAATTTGAGACAACTAGAAAGTCAGGCGAACGATTTCCTATTGAGGCGGCTATCTCTTCGGTTAGGTTACATAATGGCTGGTATGTGATTTGCCTGTTACGTGACATTACACAGCGAAAAGCTATTGAGACAGAAAAGCAACTCATGTCATTACAGCTCAGCCAACACAATAAGATGACAGCACTCTCCCAGCTCGCTAACGGCATAGCACATGAGATCAACACACCAATACAAACAATAAATAATAACCTTGAGTTTTTAAAGGAGGCATTTGAGGATAACCAGAAATTAATACAAACCTTGCAAGATTTGGTTATTGCTGCAAGGAAACTTCCAGAGCTATCCGTAAAGGTCGAGGCCTTTACAGACAAATGCGAAGAGATAGATAAGGAGTTTCTCGATAAAGAAATCCCTTCAACCCTCCTGCAATCTCGGCAGGGAACGGAGCAAATCAGTCAAATTGTCCGGTCGATGCGCATATTTGCCACGCATGACAACCCTATCCCAGAGAAAACCGATCTCAATAAGTTGATTCAAGATGTTTTAGCTATCAGCCGGCACCTATGGCACCCCATTGCCAGAGTTGAAGCACATTACGATAATGACTTACCTCGTATCAGCTGTTTTCCCGGTGAGCTACACCAGGCACTACTCAACCTTCTGATAAATGCGGTGCAAGCCATTGAAAGCAAATCAGATACCAAAGAGGGGGAAATCACTATCACGAGTCAATTGCTGGGAGACAAGGTGCAAGTGGAAATCAAAGATAATGGCATAGGCATTCCGGAGGATGCAAGAGAGCATATCTTCAACCCTTTCTTCACCACCCACGATGTTGGCAATGGCACGGGGCAAGGCTTGAGCTTGTGCCATGATATCGTAGTTCAAAAGCATGGCGGCACGATCGACTTTAAAACAGAGATAGGGGTAGGTACAACATTTTTCCTACAATTGCCTGTATCAGTCACGGAGCCAGACAAACAAGAAGCCGTACCCGATTGACAACTACAGACACTCACAAATACTCATCAGACCATAAGTTTTTCTCTGATAAGTATCATATCCCATCTCAATGACAGCACTGTGATGTAGCGCTGGCCCGTTCAATCATTTTATCGACAATCGCATAAATACCCACATGCCGACTAGGACTGAGGTGTTCTTCAAGTTGTAGACGTTTGAATAAGCTATCAACATCCATGTTTTGAATCTCTTTCAGCGACCGGTTCGATAGCAGATCGATCAATAGTGCCAATACACCCTTGATGATCGCGGTGTCACAATCACCCACAAAGACAATGAGATTTGAATCATTAGAATCTCTTTGTGCAGCCACATGCACCGTACTCATACAGGGCTTAACCCAATTCGCTTCAGTTTTTAGCTTATTCGGCATCGCGGGCAGATCCTCACCCAGCTCCATGAGATATTGATAACGCGCATCCCAATCATCCAGGAACTCGAAACTCTCTACAATTTGGTCAATGTCTCTCATTTCTATTTCCATATTCATATCCTATTAAATGCTGAAAGACTCACCACAACCCCAGCTCTCCTGAACATTGGGATTGATATATTCACAGCTCAAAAACCACTCATCACGCTTTCATGCAATTCTATTCTGAGTGCATCACACTCAAATCGATCGACAATATCGGCGACAAACCCGTGGCAAAGTAATCGCTTTGCCTGTTGTTCGCTTAGCCCGCGTGAGCGCATATAGAACAGCGCCTGGTCATCCAGCTGTCCAACCGTTGTTCCGTGACTGCAGGCAACATCGTCTGCCAATATCAGCAGTTGTGGTTTAGCATCGACTTCGGCCTGGCGAGATAGCATCAGGTTGGCATTGTGGAGATGCGCCTCACTCTTTTGTGCCTGTTCACGAACTTGAATTAGACCATCAAAAACCGCTTTGCCAGCTCCATACAAAATACCTTTAAAGTTCTCCCTGCTTGAACTCTGCGGCGTCCGATGGTCCACATCGAGGTGGAAATCGATTAACTGGCCATTCCCTACCAGATAGAAGCCATCCAATTCACAATTTGCCCCTGGTTCAAGAAGCTGGCAGTGCAGAACCGTACGCGACCAAGCGGCACCTATCGAGGCATTAACGCTACGATAAGATGCGTTTTAATTAATCGAGACATAGAGATCGCTTAGGTGATAGGTGCTACGGCTTTCCTGCTGCACACGTTGATGATTCAGTTCGGAGCCTTCAGCCAAACTGACCTCATAAAGAAGATGATTAAAAGAACAGACCTCTTCAGTCAACGGCTGACAACGTTCAATCAGCTCAGCCTTAGCTCCGGCTTCAAGCAGTATCAGATGACGGGTTGAAAGGCGGCAACCAGCCATATGCCCAGTGGTCAGGTGAAGTAGTTCAATAGGACTATCCAACTTAACATCCGCTTTAACACGCACTACTGAACCATCACGAAAACTAGCCAGGTTAAGCGCGGCAAAACCATCTTCTCCCAATCCAGAGAGTGCTCCAACCGCCTTAAGCACCTTAAGGTCACCCAATGACATAAGCGTGTTAAGGCTATCTATACTGACCCCTTCATGGCTACAGTGTGACATATCAGCCTGATAGATACCGTCAACGAATACCAAGCGTGCGGCTACTGGTTGTTGAATAAACTGTTGCCTGACATCAAACTGGGAAAATTGGAACTCATCGACAGGCGTAATAAATTTCTGCTTCAATAAGCCTTCTACATTCGTATAGCGCCACGCCTCAAGGTGTGGATGTGGAAAACCGATCTGACTGAAATGCTTTAAGGCTGTCTGGCGTTGATTAAGCAGCCAGTCACCAGAAGCCTGAGGAAAGGCATCGATCACATGCTGCGTGTTCTCTTGGTACTCGGCAAGCAATGCGTTCACGCAGCTTCCTCCTCAAGTAACCAGCCATAACCTTTGGCTTCCAGCTCTAAGGCCAACTCCTTTCCTCCTGAACGAATGATACGCCCACCTGCCAACACATGTACTCGATCAGGTTCGATATAGTCAAGCAATCTTTGGTAGTGTGTTATCACGATCATTCCCCGTTGCGCAGAGCGCAGTATATTGACACCATCGGCCACAGTGCGCAGTGCATCAATATCCAGACCGGAATCGGTCTCATCAAGGATCGCCAAATTAGGTTCTAACAGGGTCATTTGCAGAATTTCATTGCGCTTCTTTTCACCACCGGAAAACCCCGCATTCACGGAACGCTTTAGAAGCTTCTCATCAAGCTTCACCTGCCTGGCCTTCTCTCTTACCAACTTCATAAAGGTGAGAGTGTCGATCTCTGACTCACCCCGAGCCTTGCGAATAGCATTCAGCGATTCACGTAAAAAGGTCAAATTATTAACGCCAGGTAATTCAACCGGATACTGCATCGCTAAAAATAGGCCTTTATGGGCACGTTCTTCAGGCACCATAGCCAATAGATTTTCTCCCATAAAGCGCACCTCACCACCGGTTACGCAATATCCATCACGACCAGAAAGTATATGTGCCAGAGTACTCTTTCCCGATCCATTAGGACCCATAACCGCATGTACCTCACCGACCTCAACCTGAAGATCAATACCTTTCAAGATCTCCTTACTGTCGACTGTGGCAGTCAAGTTTTTAATTGATAACATTATTCACTCCTCAATCTCATCTACGACAAAACTATTGACTAGCCGACAGCCCCTTCCAGACTGACGGCAAGCAGTTGTTGCGCCTCGGCAGCGAACTCCATGGGAAGCTCTTTAAAAACCTCTTTGCAGAAACCATTAATGATCATCGATACGGCATCCTCTTCGGAGATGCCTCGCTGCCTGCAATAAAAGAGCTGGTCCTCGCTCACCTTGGAGGTGGTCGCCTCATGTTCTACTTGAGCTGTGGGATTTTTAACTTCGATATAGGGAAAGGTGTGGGCGGCACATTGATCACCAATCAATAAAGAGTCACAACGGGTATGGTTACGTGCGTTTTCAGCCTTAGCCGCAACTCTTACCAGCCCCCGATAGGTGTTACTGCCATACATCGCGGATATACCTTTTGATACGATTGTGCTGCGGCTGTTTTCTCCGATATGAATCATCTTTGTTCCGGTATCTGCCTGCTGGTGGCCCTTAGTTACCGCCACGGAGTAGAATTCACCCACACTATCCTTACCACGCAGAATGCAACTGGGATATTTCCAGGTTACCGCTGAACCTGTCTCCACTTGAGTCCAGGAGATGTGTGAGCGATCACCACGACAATCTCCCCGCTTGGTGACAAAATTGTAGATACCACCTCGCCCTTCACTGTCGCCGGGATACCAGTTTTGCACCGTGGAGTATTTAATATTCGCATCCTTCAGGGCCACCAGCTCGACCACCGCGGCATGGAGTTGATTCTCGTCTCGCATGGGAGCCGTGCAGCCTTCCAGATAGCTCACCTGACTTGCCTCTTCGGCAATAATCAAAGTACGTTCGAACTGCCCGGTTTTGGCCTCATTGATGCGAAAGTAGGTTGATAACTCCATCGGACATTTAACCCCTTTGGGAATAAACACAAAGGTGCCATCGCTAAACACGGCACTATTAAGCGCGGCAAAGAAGTTATCTTTGTGAGACACCACAGATCCCATGTATTGCTTAACCAGTTCCGGGTATTGCCGAATCGCTTCAGACATGGCGCAAAAGATCACACCCACTTCGGCCAAGCTCGCACGAAAAGTCGTGGCAACCGAGATACTATCGAATACAGCATCTACAGCAACCCCGGCTAGTACCTTCTGTTCCTGGATGGGTATGCCCAGTTTTTCATAGGTTGCCAGCAACGCTGGATCAACTTCCTCCAAACTCTCAAGCTTGGCTGACTTCTTAGGTGAGGAGTAGTAGGAGATAGACTGAAAATCGATGGGCGAATGGCTGATCTTTGCCCAGTCAGGCTGTCGCATGGTCAACCAGTGACGATAAGCGGCAAGTCGCTTTTCCAGCATCCACTCAGGCTCCCCCTTACGCTGGGATATACTGCGTATTACCTCATCATTCAGTCCAGGGGGCAGGGTATCCGATTCAATTTTGGTGACGAAGCCTTGGGCATATTCACTGTTAATCAGTGCTGCCATTTGCGTGTCAGCTTGGATCTTCATGATTTACTCCAAATAGATAGCTGATGCTATATCTCCAAATTTGTCACTGGAAGACAAAAAGCTATAACATAGTAATATAGTCAACTATTATTCATTGCAAGAGATATAACCAACCTATTTACAAGGTATTAAACCTAAAAAGATCAGGAAGTTTAACAAGCAGAAGAGTTAGACCAAGAGAGAGCTCTTATTCCCCAAGAAGAGACTTCACTCCACTGGAAATAAGCTTTTCATAAAGAAATTTTTTCCGGCCGTCTATATCGACCCCCATTCCACCCATCATGGTAAACAGATCGTCGATAATAATCTCTGAGATATGCTGGCCATTCTGTAACGAACTTTCGAGATCATTGTTCATCGCAAGCATACAGGCCAGTGCGCCAATCACATTGAGCTTGTCTACCTCTTCTTCTGTATGGGTATCCAGCTCCGATACTGGAGACAAGGACTCATGCATTTGAGTACCAGGAAGTACGCCGATCGACTCACAGAATTGATTCAGGTCATCCTGGTGAAAGCAGATATCGGCGGGATAGTTAAATGTGTTTTCTTTATCTGTAACCTCTGTAGTGATTAGGAGTTCATCATCGAATACTAGAAATTTATGAAAGAACTCCTCTTTCTGAGCTCCGTTTATACTCATATGATGATCTATGATAGCGCTACTACAGGTCACAGGCAGACCACGCTTTAGTTCCTTGCTATCAATCGGGTAGAGTCGGATGTAGCCATCTACATAGACCCGATCAAAAACTCTCTCTTCGATTTCCACCGAAGCAAAACCAGCAAAATGGAAGTAGAGCTGCTCAATCTCCCTGAGCATCTTTTCTTCACCCACATATTGGCGCGCCTCTTCCCAGCTCAAAAAAACATCAGCGTCGTTCATGATCCTAGAATCCGCAGTTAAACATTAATTTGTGAATAATCAGAGCGTGCTCTGCTTGTTCGCTGTTAATGGCCATTAATGGGGACAAAAACGCAGCAGCTGCATTAGGATTTTTCACAAATTATTTCAGCTTTAGTCGACTCACCCAATGGGTAAGGATAAAATCCATTATATAGCCCAGCATATCACTCCTTTACTCAGATCAACACTCAACCAGATTGACGGCTAACCCACCCCGTGAGGTCTCTTTGTATTTAGTCTGCATATCCGCACCTGTTTCCCGCATGGTTCTGATTACTTTATCCAGTGAAACAAAATGGGAACCATCACCGCGCAAAGCCATGCGTGCGGCATTGATGGCCTTCACGGCTCCCATGGCATTACGTTCAATACAGGGTACTTGAACCAGACCACCCACCGGATCACAGGTCAGTCCCAGGTTGTGCTCCATACCGATCTCAGCAGCATTCTCCGCCTGTTGCGGAGTACCACCCAACACCTCGGCCAAAGCCCCAGCCGCCATGGAACAGGCAGCCCCAACTTCACCTTGGCAACCCACTTCGGCACCCGAAATGGAACCATTTTTCTTGTAGAGGATACCGATTGCTCCAGCACACAGTAGAAAACGTACCACCCCCTCCTCACAAGCGCCAGGTGAAAAACGCCAGTAGTAGTGCAGCACAGCAGGAATAATTCCAGCTGCGCCATTGGTTGGCGCCGTCACCACCCTACCCCCCGCAGCATTCTCTTCATTTACAGCCAGCGCAAACAGGTTAACCCAGTCCATGGTGCCCAACGGGGCTGAGTTGAGTTCCGTCTCGTTACTCAATTGACGAAACAGGCGTGGTGCCCGGCGCTTGACCTTCAAGCCTCCCGGCAATAGTCCTTCTTTGACACAACCCAGCTCAACACACTGCTGCATGACTTTCCAAATCGCTAACATCCTATTATAAATCTCCGTTTTATCCCGCCACACCATCTCGTTCTCCATCATCAGTTGACTGATGGACAAACCATGTGCTTCGCACTGATCAAGCAGTTCCCGGCCACTATTGAACGGGTATGTTTGATAACTTGCTTCCTCGGTCAAACAGGGGTTCCCCTGCTCATCCGCTAT
>JARRQF010000160.1:15630-23904 GCA_037382065.1 Candidatus Thiodiazotropha sp.
GCTTGCTGCGATGAAAGATCATATCCGAACTCATATCAAATGACAGTTTTCGTCCACCATACAGCTCAATCTTCTGTTCCATACGTACACAGTCAACCCGTAATGGAATCGCCTCGACCTCAACGCTCTCAGGCGCTTCACCCTGGAGGCCCAGAATGATCGCCTTGTCGGTACCATGCCCCTTGCCTGTCGCACCCAAAGAGCCAAAAAGCTCGATTTTCAACCGCTCAACGGATGCCAGAAGACCGGCTTCAGTAAGCTGTCCGACAAACTGCTTGGCGGCCAGCATTGGCCCCACCGTGTGGGAACTTGATGGTCCAATGCCAACCTTAAACAGATCAAATACACTGACAGCCATATCACTTCTCCTTGCGATCAACATGGCACAATTGTGGCCGTGTGGCTTCCCTTAGGATAGGGTGAATATCTGCAACATAATAGGGATCGGTTTGATTATTTGTGTTCAGAACTCAAGTTTTGGCGTTCAAAACTGACAAAATATGAGTCAACTGATTTTTTAGGTTCATGTGGTCCCCTCCCTATCGATCAGCTAGAATTATGCATTCACACCCGCCACGAGGAAATCCAACGTGTTTCGCAAAGAGCTAAAAGTCCTGGACTGCACCATTCGCGATGGTGGTCTGATCAATAACTACCATTTCACCGATGATTTTGTGAGGGCAGTCTATCGGGCAGCCTGTGATTCGGGGGTCGATATCATTGAGCTCGGCAAAAAGCTGGCTGTCAGCGACACATATACCAGGGAAGCTTATGGCAAGTGGAATTTCTGTGATGATGATGACCTGAAAATGATCATCGATTCATATGAAGCCGAGACACGCCCCCTGGTGGCCGTGATGTTCGACATTGGCCGGGTCGATATCAATAACCTGAAACCCAGAGACCAAAGTCCCTTCGACATGGCTAGGATTGCCTGCTATGTCCCAGATATAGATAAAGGTCTCGACATGGTCAAACGCTCCAAGGATCTAGGCTATGAAACCACCATTAACATCATGGCTTGCTCGGCGGCGATCCGTACCGACCTGATCGAGGCTCTCAATCAGGTGGAAGAGACAGCTGAGCTTGACTACCTCTACCTGGTGGATAGCTACGGGGCCTTCTATTCCGAGCAAGTGACCGACTATCTTGAACTATACAAGACACACGCCCCAAGCAAGGAGCTAGGCTTCCATGCTCACAATAACCAGCAGCTCGCTTTCGCCAACACTCAGCAAGCAATCATTGATGGCGTCAACCTGCTGGATGCCACCATCAACGGTATTGGGCGTGGTGCTGGTAATTGTAATCTGGAGCTTTTGCTGAATTTCCTGAAAAACCCCAAGTTCGATGTCGGACCAGTCTACAAAGCAATCCAGGAGCAGTTTGTCCCCTTGCGCAAGGAGATCGAGTGGGGTTTCAACGATATCTACGGCATTAGTGGCCACCTCAATCAACATCCTCGGGCTGCCATGAAGTGTCGTGCCGATGAAGAGAGTCGCGACCTCTGCTACAACTTTCTGGTCGAATCAAGCCATCTCGACGAAAGCATTATCTCCTGATTAGATTCAACAGGATGAGAGTAAGCATCCTCATCCTGCCTTGGTCTGTTGCAGTGATGCTTTCATAGAAGTAACCTGATTAATTTATCCAATAAAAAACCCCGACCTAGATGTAGACTTTATGATGAATGGATGGCTGGTATTCACTGATCTCGACGGCACGCTTCTTGACCACCACAGCTACGATTACACTCCTGCACTGCCTGCTCTTCGAAGCTTGAAAGAACAGGGCATTCCCGTTATTCCCGTTTCAAGCAAAACCTATGCAGAACTACAGATCTATATGCAGTGGCTCCAGCTTGATGGCCCCTTGGTGGCTGAAAACGGTGCGGTCATCGTCTACCCAGGTGAAGCACCTCAAATTGCGCCCCCTGGTTACCTGCAAATACGGGATTATCTGATCGATTGCCGCGCCAACCCCAACTTCGACTTCATTGGATTCGGCGACATGAGCACAGAGGATATTATGCAAGAAACAGGTCTGGACGAGGACTCAGTGAAACTGGCTATACAAAGGCTCGCTTCTGAGCCACTTATCTGGCAAGGTGATGAGGCGGGCTTGCGGCACTTCAGGCAAAAAATTGCACACAAACGCTTACGGCTTCTACAGGGAGGGCGTTTTTTGCACCTTCTCAGTGATACCGACAAAGGCTGTGCGATTAAACATATCGTGACCCACCTGAATAAAAAAATGCTAGTCAGGCGAACCATTGCACTTGGTGACAGCGACAATGACCGAGATATGCTGCTTGCAGCAGACATACCGATTATCGTACGTAGACATGATGGCAGCCATCTGCAGCTACCAGAGCGCCCTGATGCCCATGTGACAGAGCAACCCGGCCCCACCGGTTGGAACCAGGCAATTTTGGATCTGTTAAACCTAGATTCGGCAGTTAACCGCTAATATCTGACGTAAGGTAATGAAATGCTAAATCATTTAATGAATTTTATCCTCACCCGTTGGGTGAACTCACTAATGCGACAAAGATTTGTGAAAAATCTTTATTCAACTGCGGATTCTAGTGTGGTGCTTCATACAAATTGACGATGATAGCGAGACGCTAGGCGGTCAGCCGCTAGGCGCGCACACCCCGAAGGAAGCGCTCCTGGGGTGCAACGCGGATAGCCGCTTAGCATCTCCCCCGAAGGGAAGCCCGCTCAGGCCAGGATCCTGCGCTGCCATGCTTGAAAAGGGCGAGCCATTCCCTGCGCATGGCGCCTTGACTCCTAGCCTGAGCGGGCTTCTATTATCGTCAATTTGTATGAAGCACCACACTAGGTTAAACAAACATGAGGAGAGCTAATGGCCGATTTTTTCCAGCACGGTGATATTACAACCTTACACAGACTCACCGATCGCCCCCTGGAGGAGATGGAGCAAGAACTGTCGACATTCTCCAAGAAAAAGCCGGTTGGCCTCATCCTACCCAGCCTCTTTTCCGAGTTGACCGGACCCGCACTAACAAACATTCTTGATGATCTGCAGCACGCTAGCTATATTTCGCACATCATCATTGGCCTCGACCAAGCCAGCAAAGAGGAGTTTCAACAAGCCCGTGAGTTTTTTGCCCGACTGCCACAGAAAACCCATCTACTCTGGCAGGATGGCCCTCGACTGAGAGGCCTTGATGCCGAACTTCAAGCACTGGAACTCTCTCCCCCCGAACCTGGCAAGGGACGCAATGTCTGGTTCTGCCTTGGCTATGCCATGGCAATCGAGAAACTGCAAGCGGTCGGTCTACACGATTGTGACATCGTGACCTACAAGCGCGATCTTCCCGCCCGCCTGTTCTATCCACTGCTGCACCCCAACTTTAACTTTGAATACGCCAAGGGCTACTACGCTAGGGTAAATAGAGACAAACTGAGCGGACGGGTCACAAGACTCTTTGTCACCCCCCTGATTAGAGCCCTCAAGCTGATGGCTGGCCCTTTGGAATATCTGGACTTCATGGACAGTTTCCGCTATCCCCTCTCTGGGGAGTTCGCAATGAGCATGAACCTCGCCTCCCAGGTACGTATTCCCAGCGACTGGGGACTGGAGGTAGGACTGCTCTCGGAAGTCTATCGGAATATATCAAGACACCAGATCTGCCAGGTTGACATAGCCGATCACTATGACCATAAACACCAAGATCTTTCGGCCGAAGATCCCGATAGCGGACTTTCGAAAATGAGCCGCGATATTGCCAAATCCTTCTACCGAAAAATGGCTACCGAAGGCATCCAGATGAACCAGGAGTTCTTCCGTACCCTAAAAGCCTCCTACCTGCGCAAGGCATTGGATATGGTCGAAATGTACGAACATGATGCCAATATCAATAACCTCAGCTTCAACCGCCACGCAGAAGAGAAAGCCATCGAGGTTTTTCAGCAAAGCATTGTTGAAGCGGGACAGGTATTTTTGGAAAACCCGTTAGAGACTCCCTTCATCCCCAACTGGAAGCGAGTCTTGTCGGCAATGCCCGACTTTACCGTAAAGCTATTTCAGGCGGTATCAGAGGATAACAATGAAGCTTAGCCCGCTATTCCAAAGAGTTGCAACGCCACCATGTGCCGCCACAAGCGTGCCATTCACGTTGTAGCGTAACTCACCCAGTGGTGTGACCAAGTCCATCGAATAATTTTCAGAAAAATTAACATATTAATCTCAGAATGGAGCGGTCAACTGATTTTTTTAGGATCACCCTACAATGAATTTTATCCACACCCATATTCAACGACGGACTTTAGGCTGATGCCCCCATTTCCTGTGACCGGTGTCATACGACCCAACTTCCTTATTCTTACCCCTATCTGTCTATCACTCGGTCTTGCCAGTGTCATGTTATCGGGCACTGAGATTGCCTGGCATGTTTTCGCCATCTGCCTACTCGGTGCCCTGATGGCCCATATCAGCGTCAATGCGCTAAATGAATATGCCGACTTCCATTCTGGCCTTGATTTTAAAACAGAGAAAACGCCATTTAGCGGAGGCAGCGGCACCCTAATTATGCAACCACGTCTGGCAGTTCAGGCTCTGATGATAGGCATCACCTCCTTGGGCATTACCATCGCCTGTGGATTATTCTTGATTCAGCGCGTTGGCTGGGGCTTGGTACCTATCGGCTTATTGGGTGTACTGATCATTATCTTCTACACCGGCTGGATCAATCGTAACCGATATTTGGTGCTCATTGCTCCAGGACTCAGTTTTGGCCCACTGATGGTGATTGGCACGAACTATGCCCTCACAGGAAGCTATAGTAAGGTCGCATTTTTACTTTCACTGATCCCCTTTTTTCTGGTAAATAACTTGCTATTTCTCAATCAAATTCCAGATATCGAAGCGGATCGCAGTGTGGGTAGGGATAACTTCGCCATCGCATGGGAACATCATCATAGCGCCCACTTGTTTTTCAGCTTCGCTTTAATGGGGTATCTGACAATCATTACTGGCGTCGTTTTCAGCTATCTCCCTATAGCCAGTATGTTTGGACTCCTAACCCTACCGCTGACATACCTGATATATCGGGGAGTAGAGAACTACCGAGGCGAGCTGCAACAGTTGACGCCATACCTTGCCAAGAATGTTATGGTTACCTTGTTGACACCACTATTGCTATTCCTTGGAATTCTAATCCATACACAGTGGTAAGGGTGACGCTGTTACCTCCCGCACCTCCAGTCATATACCAAGGCAATCGCACTATTGATGCGGTTCGCACCGCTCACCGCATCCTACGCAATCACGAATTTTATCGCGACTTCAAAAAGAGTGACCTATCGGTTTAACCTAAAAAGATCAGTTGGGCAGCGTGAAGGGTGCGTTTGTGGTGGTACAGGGCAAGGCGCAACGACTTATGTTGTTGTTCACATAAACAGTTGATTGTATGCGGTAGTCTTGGCAGGCTCAAGGTTGATGTAGTGAATTATAAAGGAGATGCCTGGGATGCAAATGGGCAGGCGCAGTTTTTTGAAAGGGGCTTTATCAACAGGAGTTCTGACGGCCATTCCCATACTAGGCTCTGGACCCAGGGCAGCTTTACCACCTCAAGATGGACGCGCCTGGAACTACATTGGCGTTCACTACCCCACGGATGCGCTCCCCGGGATTGTCGGATCACCCACTACCATACCTATCATGCCCAGTCTGCCGGATGGCGCCTACTACACAGCCCATGACTGGCACACCTCGCATGCCGATAGTTACGATCCCTGTACATTGGAGGCCCCCAGTCCATCTGATTCCGTGGTGGTCGGGAGTTATGTCATCAACCGGTTTCATTCGGCCGCAACAGATGAAGATTTAGGCGACAATGCCGCCGATGGTATTGTCTATGGAACCCGGACCAGGCCTCGCCGTACTTTGCCCGACATCATGCCGGCCCCAGCGGGAACCCGGGTGTTTATATATGGTGATGGCACCCCACGTCCAACGGCCTACAACACCCATCGTAAAGTGGATTATGATGGTTGGCGCAGTGTGGATTGGGTCTTTGAAGGAAACGCCTCCAATCCCTGCTGGATCGTCGGTATCGATGCGCCACGTGTGGCATGCAATGAGGTGGAGATCCTCCGCTCACAGCATCTCATTGTTGATGGGGTTATTTTCGATACGGATGTTTACTATGGTGCTTCTATCACAGTGAATGAAAGCGCGTATATCACCGTTCGTAATAGTGCACAGTACGGGATCAACCACAACGGTCTTTTTGATGTCAGTCAGTCGCAGTTTGTGATGTATTACAATAACGAAGTGGCTTATACCGGTTATGAGAATGGAGTTTTCAATAGTGCCGATCGGCATGGGGTAAGACCACTCTACGGGGCGCGCTATGTTTGGTTCGTGGATTGCCATATCCATTCTGTGAGCGGAGATGCCATGCAGTCCGGCAACAGCGCTAACTCCAACCCCCAATCGGAATCCCCCCACTATGTCTATTTTGCCAATAACCATTGCCATCACTGCGGCGAAAACGCGGTAGACAATAAAAATTCCTACCATGTCGTAATCAGTGAGTGCTATTTCCACGATATTAAACCCGAATACAATCCTGATGGTGTGACTGCGTAGATTTTAAGCAATAACGATGAAGGGCGCTGGACCGGATATCACTGGATTATTGGTTGCCGCATTCATGATTGCGAAAATGGAATTCGGGATTCTTCGGATCAGGAAGGCGAGGTTTCCTATGCTATCGGCAACATCCTGTACGATATTGCATCGGGCGCCCTGGTTGAGCAGGATAGCAACCGTGAAAATCACGAAACCGTCTATTGGGTGAATAATACAGTGCACGATTGCGGATACGGATATGTGCGGGCTCGCCAGCAAAGTACCTATACATCATATATCGAAGGGAATTTATTCCACCGTATGCGAAATTGTGTATTCGCATCGATGGGCGGATCCGGTGTCAGGGAAAATAGTGCGGACGCGCAGGTGCATGTACACTACAACCTGATGTTCGGCAACGCTTCGGAAACTCCAACGAGCGGATGGGCATCTTGGTCAGACAACATTGTAGGGGATGGCGCAGATGAGGATCCATTACTGGCCGATCCCAATTCATTGAATTTTGCCCTAGGCGAAGGAAGCCCCGCAATCAACGCAATCCTGAACCAATCCAAGGCATTCATCCATTTTCGTGATCTGTATGGCCTGGATATCCGTTGTGACTATTTAGGTAATTTGCGTACTTCGGGGAATATGGATATCGGTGCGATCGAACGACAGAGTGGCAACGCGCCGGGATTGGCACCTCCCAATCCACCGATATTACAAATCAGTTCTATCGATAATCTGCTACCAGTATCCGGCTGAAGGATGTCCAGAGTAAGCTACTGTGTATAGGACACTAGTGTGGTGATGGTTAACAAACCTTGCGGAATTCTCCATCCATAACTTGTTTGGATGGAGATGGATAGCAAAGCCAACGAAGTTGGCTAATCTTTTGGGCGTTCCTGATTCTGAATATAATATTGACCGATGGTATCTCAGTTCCAAGATATGTTCTTGCTGTGGTCAAAAACATGCCTGATAAATACTCAGAATCAGGCTGGCCTTGACCAGTGCCTCAACACAATGGATGCCAGTCTGAAGCAAGAAATGGTGAATTTGGTTACATCAACTCAGGGTGGAAATACCCCAAAATACTTGATGAGCATAACCCACAAATATGCTAAGCAATAATTAAATATCTGTAAACTGCTTTTTAACCTAAAAAAATCATTCGCATGACACATTTCATGATAGTGGTGTAAGCTACGCTTACGCTATTTTATATCCCCCTCACCCTGGCCCCCTCCCGCAAGGGGAGAGAGGATGCGAGGTTCGAACCCTGGCGTGAACAAGCCCTTGGGTGCCACACAGTAAGCTGATGTTTACGATGCGCTCGAAAAGTAGACACCCTCTCCCCTTAGAGGGTGTCGTAAAAGTCGTAAGGTAGGTTCCTGCCCCACTATTAAGGGATAAAATGTATAAGAACTTGCGCTCTTTTTTCAGCCTACCCATTGCCTGATATCCTATTCCACTTAACAACTCATAAAGTACCCTAGCAAAGCTTTAATAAGTATGCATATGCCAAGAGACAAGAAAATCTAGCATCGTGCGTCCCTTCTCCCCCCGGGAGAAGGACAGGATGAGGGGATAGAAAACCAATCAGACATACGAAATATCTTTCCCAACTGCGTAGGTTGCAGGTCAGGGCAATCGCACTACGTTGAT
>JARRQF010000161.1:0-8341 GCA_037382065.1 Candidatus Thiodiazotropha sp.
TGAATCACGCTACAACGTGAATAGCACGCTTGTGGCGGCACATGGCGGCGTTGCAACTCCTTGGAATAGCGGGCTATTCCTCGTCGTTGCGCGCTGTGCATGGATGCACAAGTGTCGCGAGCACATGGATGTGCAGGAGCGACCCTTGCCCTGCACCACCACAAGCGCACTCTTCACGCTGTCCAACTGATCTTTTTAGGTTAAAGGTTGGGTGTCCCCAAAACTCCCCGGGTTGATGGCCGCATTCCCGAGGTTAAGCGCCATGGCGAGACTGCTGGTCTGCATGAGGGCGATCCCGCCCGCCTTGACTCCTGCTGGAATCCACCTCCATTGCTCACTATTGGTGGACTTATCGGTTGCTGATATACTGCCGCCTTTCGGCAGGCTCTGCTCCCAGGCCGGAGGAAGGTGCGTCAAAAGGCCCGGGGAGCGACTTGAGTTATGGCCTTGTCGGTGGCGCGCCTCAAACCAGTAGATGAGGACGACAGTCACTATGAAGGTAAGGACTATGAACAGGAAGAGCATTGGAACATTGACCCTTTGGGCATTGTTCGCAATCTGCGGAGAGGGGGGAGTCAGTGCTGACCAAACCGCCCTGCCGGACGCTACTACCACAGACCAGAAAGCGCTGGCGCCAGCCAGGCCCGGCGTATCTGCATCCCACTTCAGCAACTACGAATCGGCCCATGTCCACCCGCTGGACATCACGCCCGATGGCAAGCGCCTGCTCGCCGTGAACACCGCCAACGGGACGCTGGAGGTCTTCGATGTCGAAGGCCAGACCGTGAGCATCGCGTCAGTCATTAAGGTGGGCATTGACCCCGTCACGGTGCGGGCCGCATCGAACAGTGAGGCCTGGGTGGTGAACGCGCTGTCCGACAGTGTCAGCGTCGTAGACCTGGCGTCCGCCACCGTGAAGTCCACGCTGGCCACCGACGATGAGCCTGCCGACGTCGTGTTCGCTGGCTCGCCTCGGCACGCCTACGTCTCATGCGCGCAGGCCCGCGTCGTTACAGTCTTCGACGCAGCGCAGCCCGACGGCGTGCTAGCACGCATCCCCATCCTGGGCCAGCAACCACGCGCCCTGGCCACCAGCGCAGACGACAGCAAAGTCTTCCTCGCGATCTTCGAGTCGGGCAACGGCACCACCGTGCTGAGCGGCAAGGACAGCTGGGTTGAGCCCAACATCGTAGGCGATCCGAGCGGTCCCTACGGCGGCATGAACCCGCCGCCGAACGCCAATGACGCGACGACCTTCAACCCGCCGCAGAACCCCGTCAATCCGCCGCCTCCTGGGGGCCTGAGCCTGATCGTCCGCCGCACTACTACCGGTGACTGGGTGGATGACAACGGCCGCAGCTGGAAGCGCTTTGTCAGTGGCGGTGCCAACGCGTCGTGGGGCAGGCGTGCCCGCACGGTGGGCTGGGACCTCATTGACCGTGACGTCGCCATCATCGATACCACGACCTGGGACGTGACCTACCAGGGCGGCATGCTTAACATCGTCACAGCCATCGCGGTAAACCCGGCCGATGGCCAGGTCAACGTAGTGGGGACCGACGCCACCAATGAGGTGCGCTTCGAGCCCGTGCTTAACGGCCGTTTCCTGCGGGTGCTCCAGGGCGGCTTCATGCCCGGCCAGGCCAGCTCGACGTTCGACCTGAACCCGCACCTCACATACACGACCCCCAGCGTCCCGGCGAGCCAGCGTGACCTGTCGATCGGCGACCCGCGCGGCATCACCTTCGACACCGCTGGCACGAGCACCTACATCACCGGCATGGGTTCGAATAACCTTGTCATCTACCACGACGGGCAGAGCCGGCGAGTCGTTGACGTCGGCCAGGGGCCGACAGGCGTTGTGCTGCAGGAGTCCCAGCAGCGGGCCTTCGTGCTGAATAAGTTCGACGCCACCCTCTCGATCCTGGATCTCGCCACCGACGCGGTAACCGACACGGTGGCCCTGTCATACGACCCAACTCCGCAGGTTGTGCGCGATGGCCGGCCGATGCTGTACGACACGCACCGCTCCGGCCCGGGCCACGTCTCCTGCGCCTCCTGCCACGTCGATGGCAAGACCGACCGCTTGGCCTGGGACCGTGGCGACCCAGCCGGCGAAATGAGGGCGGTCACCGACGCTAGCGGCGTAGTTGTGCAGCACCACCCGATGAAGGGGCCGATGCTCACGATGACCCTCACAGACACAATGCAGAGCTTCCTCCTGCACTGGCGCGGCGACATGGCTGGCCTAACGCACTTTAGAGATGCCTTCCAGAGCCTGCTGGGCACCAATGAGTCGGCCACGGTATCGGAGATCACCGCAATGCAGGGATTCCTGGCGACCCTGCGCACCCCGCCCAACCCATACCGCAACCTCGATAACTCCTATCCCACCTCAATCACGATCCCTGGCCCGCGCGACACACCTGCTCGGGTAGGTAACGCCGTGCTCGGTGCACAGGAGTTTGAGCAGGACTGCCGGGGCTGCCACCTGGGCCATACCGGGCGCGGCAATATCCTCCTGGACCGGCCGGAGTTCGGAGGTGGCAACTTCCTCCTGCCCCCAGCGTGGCAGAACTTCTACCGGCGTACTGGCCTCTGGTTCGATGATGCCACTGGCAGTACCGCAGGCTTCGGCTTCCAGCCCGACGGTACCTACGACTCGACGCACAACCAGACGCGCAGCGACGACCTGATGGCGTTCATGTTTGCCTTCAACGGTTCCTTCCCCTACTCGCCAAGGGGCCTGGATGCCAACAGCGTCGCAGTGGATACACACGCCGCTGTCGGCAAGCAGGCCACCATCTCGGGTGCCGGGGTAGTTGAGCCCATGGTGGGTCAGCTCGTAGCGCTGGCCGACAGCGAGGCGATCGGCCTGGTCGCGAGCGCCTGCATCGACGGAGAGCGGCGCGGCTACGCCTATCAGGGTGCGGGGATCTTCCAGTCCGACCGCGATGGTGAGACCGCCACGCTCGACTGGCTGACCAGCGCTGCACCGGCCAACGGTCCCATCACCTTCACCGCAGTCCGGTCGGGGACAGAGATGCGGATTGGCATCGACGAGGATCTCGACGGCGTACTCGACGGTGCAGAGGGTCGGACCACGGCGCGGACGTGTACGAGCACGAGCACAACCCCAACCCCAACCCCAACCCCAACCCCAACCCCAACCCCAACCCCAACCCCGACCCCGACCCCCGTCCCGCTGAGCCTCCTCGTCAATGGGAGCTTCGAGACGAATACCGTCGGTGACGGTGGCTGGGCACAAGTGGGCTCGCTGGCGGGCTGGCAGGGCAGTACCGGCGTCATAGAAGTCTGGCATAGCCTGAACGGCTGGGCCGTCGCAGACGGTGCCTCATGCATCGAACTGGACGCCGACTGGGGACAAGACCGCCTGTCCCAGACCGTCACTACCTCGGCGGGCGACTCGCTTATCCTGAGCTTCAGCTACTCGGCGCGCCCAGGCGTCTCCGCCCAGAGCAACCGCTTCGACGTGCTTTGGAACGGTACCGTGATCGACACGCTGTCGCCTGATGGAAACGGCATCTTCGTTCCCGTCTGGCAGACCAGGAGCTACACCGTGCTGGCCACGGGGAACGATACAGTGACTTTCGCCGAGTCGGGCGCCAACGACAGCTATGGCGGCCTCATTGATGCGGTGAACCTCATGCCGTCGACGCGCTGAGTCTCGTGCGCCGAGGTAGCACGAAAGGATAAGGGTAGGAAACTCAACCCTTATCCTTATCCGGCAAGGGAACCAGGGACAGATTTATTTTTATGTCGTCTTAGACTCCAGATAAATTAAATCTGTCCCGTTTTTTGTGTATGCGCCACAGCATGTGCGATGCTCTCCTTATGCACGTCCAGTTCGATGTAGGCACGATAACTGCCCGTTGTTTGTATACGTTTGATGATGCCATGTGCAGCAGCGACCCTTGCCCTGTACCACCACAAACGCACCCTTCACGCTCGCTGCCCAACTGATCTTTTTAGGTTGAATAAAAAGGAATCAGCGAGACAGGCCGCCTGATGGCGGACGCTATCCCTCCCCGATCTGAAGAACGGGGTTTCTCGCGTAGAATCTGATGAATCCTACATTTTGTGGGGGAGTTGTTCTTATTAGTACATACGGCATTACTTTCTTTGATGGTTATAAAATCTGATTTTTTCGTATTTTCATATAGATATGGCTTGATTGGTAAAAATTAAAGTATATCGGTATGTCTTTTGCCTTTATTTTGTAAGAATTGCACTTAGAGGTATGAGGTATCAATATGTTCATTGAATGGACTACCGACCTGGACACTGGTATTGAAATTATTGATAAACAACATAGAAAGATCGTTGACTATATTAATCAGCTAAATTTGGCAATCCAAAAAAGTGATAGACATCAAGTGGGTCAAATACTGAGCAAACTTTCTGATTATACTATTTCGCACCTAGCCTTCGAGGAGACTCTTCTGGAAAAAGTCTGTTACTCACACCTAAAACCTCATAAAGGCGTGCATGAAATGTTTGTTAAACGATTGGAAAAATTTCAATACAAACACAACTCAGGCGAAGACGTGGCTGAACAACTTTTAAATATGTTAAGTGTCTGGCTAATTCACCATATTAAACAGTCTGACATGGATTATGTTTCAACCGTGGGTGATCAGCTAAATATATTTATTCAGAGCAAAAAGACGGAAGGGTGGTTGAGTAAAACCTTGGCAAAGCTGTTCCACTATTCAGTCCCATCGTCAGCCAGATAAAGGGGATGCTAATGCATTGTTCTGAGGTTCAAGTGTAAGCGCCCTAGAATCGACATCTAATATTCCCTGCGTGCAGGCCAGTCGCTGGCATCCACCGTATCCAGGTAGGCATACCAGGTCGCATGCCCGAGGATGGGAAAGATGACCACCAGACCCAATAGTCCCGTCAGCACCGAGAGAATGACACCACTCAGAATTATGCAGGCCCAGAGCAGCATGACCTGGCGGTTGCGCAACACCGCGTTAATGCTGGTGACCACGGCGGTAACCAGATCGGTATTCCGGTCCATGATCATCGGCAGGGAAAAGGCACTGATACAGAAGGTGATTACCGCGAACACGCCGCCAACGAGCGAGCCGATGCCAAAGAATAGAATCAGATTGCTGCGACTGCTGGCGAAGCCACCAATGGGGAAGAACAGATGCAACAGATGGCCGAGGTGAACCCAGACAAGAAATAGAATGATTAGAACACTCGCGAACAGCGCCAGATTGCCCACACCCCGCGCCCCGTCCCGAAAGCAGTAGCAGAACCTGGGCTGCAATCCCATCTGCAACTGGCAACTGATGGAGTAGAGACCGATGGCCATGACCGGGCCGATCAGCGTTAAGCCCGATAGGATGGTCAACAGCACCAGTGGACCACCAATGATGTATCCCACGTAGGTCGCACCCATGCTCAGCAGACTGGCCACCAGGCCATAGGTCAGACTCCTTGTCGGAGCGCGCTTCAGATCCGCCAGTCCGAACTGAAGCCAGCGTTTCGGCGCCTTCAGATCCAGCTTCCGGCAAGGCGCGACGAAAGGCAGATTCTGGGTTTCCTGGATCGATTCCTGCTCGTTCATTGGCGTTCACCGTTAGGGGTCGATGTACAGGTTGGCCGTTACGTCAGGCCGATTGGAGACGAGAGGGACCATGCGCTCAGCCCCACACGAGCCGATGGATAGCCCGAAAAATTGAAAGCAGGGGCCTTGGGACTCACATCCTCGCCGCCCTAAGCGATAGGGCTTTTCGGGAAGTCCGGTAAAGTGCGACCTAATAAACCTCACCGACATACTATATTATGACAACAGCAGCCAACGCTACTATTAATAGCATGCATTTACCCGGGTTATTCAGGCGACTGCGTCATCCCTCTCGGATGTCGAAACACGAGTGTGTAGGCCATTGGCATAGAGTTGTGCTAGTTGAGCGGTGCGAACCGCATCAATAGCGCGGTGGCTTACGAACATCCATGATGCGGTTCGTGCCTCACCACATCCTACATAATAGACTCAGACCGCACGTTATGAGTTATTCCATTACATTGACTCCAAAAATTTCACCATGAAGAACACGAAGGATATAATCCTTCGAGCCCTTCGTGGTTAAATAATAGGTAACTTTTTTTGAATACACGATAAAATTCGTGATTGCGTAGGATGCGGTGAGCGGTGCGAACCGCATCAATAGTGCGGTGACTTACAAGCTCAATGATGCGGTTCGTGCCTCACCACATCCTACATAATAGACTCATATCGCACGTTACGAGTTATTCCATTACATTGACTCCAAAAAATTCACCACGAAGAACACGAAGGATATAATCCTTCGAGCCCTTCGTGGTTAAATAATAGGTAACTCTTTTTGAATACACGATAAAATTTGTGATTGCGTAGGATGCGGTGAGCGGTGCGAACCGCATCAATAGTGGGGTGGCTTACGAGCTCAATGATGCGGTTCGTGCCTCACCACATCCTACATAATAGGCTTATACCGCACGTTACGAATTAATCGTTGTTGTGAAAGCTCTGCCATTTGAAATAACCATCTGAATATGAACTCAGGAACTTGCGTTGGAAGTCCACAATCAGAGTACATAAACAACCCCATTGTTTTTTAGTTTTTCGATCAGATGCTTTTTCGCTTCATCACTTATCTGGCCAGGAATGTCATGGAAGGAATAGGTGTGGTTGTTCAGAATATATTCAACCGATGTCTTGTAACTTGTCGGGAAAATAGCCAATTTTTGCTTTCCTCTGTGCAGTGACAACAACCCATCACCCTCATCCAATACTATGTCTGATGCCTGCTCGCTGATCAGGTTGGAGGTTGCCTCTAGCTCCGGTGAGGCATTAATCATCATTAGATGATCAGGCGTACAAAATTTTGTTAACCCGGCGATTCTTTTTTTATATCCCAAACAGATCGATTCGACTGATTCATTCGACAGGCTTCCAATGGCTAGATTTACCCAGCTTTCGAGCATCGAGCGTTTAATATTAGTTGGTTGATTTAGAAAGTCATTCGGTAATGATCTACGTATTTCACTTGAATGATGACCTGCAAGGGTCATTGCATCAATGATAAAATCAACCGCCAGTTTTGGATGTAAACCCAATGTGAGGTGTAGTGAAGGCTCATCCAATGTTTTTGCTTCATGCATGTACCCTCTGGGAAGATACAGGACATCCCCTTCATTGAGTTCGATTTCGAACAGAGTGTCGAATGCTTTATCAACCGGATTGTTAGACAGATATCGTCCAAATGCTTGGGATTTGAGTGGCAATTCGATGGGTGAAGACGATACCTTCCATAGTTTTGATCCGGAAAGTTGCAATACTATGACATCGTGACTATCATAATGTGCTGAGAAACCCTGTGCCCTTTTTTGTGTCAAAAAGACATTCGTCAGAACGGTTGCATGGAATGTATTTTCGATTTCTTGCTTTAATTGTTGAATTGGAAACCATCGGGTATTCAGTTCGGCAAATACCAGCGTTGAACCCTGAGCATACAGTGACAATAACTTTCTTGTATCAACGGTATCATTTATTTCACGTTCCATGATACGCATGGAATAATCATTGCGATACAGCGACTTAGAAACGATCTTGCCTTTCTTCGATACTTTACACTCATCCGTTCTGAAGCGATGGTTAGTCAGGATATCATTCATAGACTCCATCGATAAAATGTCCCGAAAAAAACCTTTTCGCCCCGCATCGACGAATAAGGGCTTTTGCTCCCAGTAACGATCAAAAAATTCTTTTTCAGGCACGTAACTAAGAATTTCCGATAGATTCATTACACCAACCTCCCTGATTTGATGTGATTTTGGGTGACTATCTCGATTAGATTACCTAGTCATATCGATCTCTATGCACAAACAATATGCTCTATTTTTGCCTCATCTATAATGCTGTGAAGCCAGGCATTGAGTTCTACGACGGACCAATCTAGTTCTTCCATCAGGCGATTCGCGATCGGCCAGTACTTGACCCTGTCTACTCCAAAACCACCATAGTTCAGTACATATGACGCTAAGATATCAAGATTTCTTCTAAAATCAGGCTTGCGCTTTTTTACGTCACGATCTGAAAACTCACTATAGTCATTTGAAGTATGATGAAAGAAACCTCCGCCATGCAGCTTGCCACACAAGATCTGATATTCCATCGTTTCCATTATCCAGTAGTGCCAGACTTCATCGATTTCTTTAGTGAACGGTATGTCCCCATTGCAGTAGGCTGCCATATTCAAGTACTTTAGTAACTCTTCGATCTGAATATCTAACTCTTCACTATTTAGGTGTGGCAGTTTTT
>JARRQF010000162.1:0-12373 GCA_037382065.1 Candidatus Thiodiazotropha sp.
CTATCATATCCGTTAAACTCGGCCCTGCTGGCACCACACGATGCTCTATCCGCAAATGTGGCACGCCCTGCTCATCAAACCCAATCAGTGGACGATTCCAACGCCAGATAGTGCCGTTGTGAAGACGCAGATGAGCCAGCTTTTCAGCTGGTTCATCCATTAGTCGCGGCAACAACACAGGGTAACGTTTAAGATTAGCTGAAAAACTCTCCATCATGGATTGATAGAGATAACGAATTCCAAAGCTAACCCTTTTGGTCAGATCCGATGCCCCCACTAAAATAGCCTGCTCGAATAGCGGGATCCGGGTTTCATCCCAAAGATCACGGCCAAATAAAAAAGGTGAGTTGGCACTCAAAGCAACCATGGGGGCAGAGACTATTTTCGAAAGATTATAGAGTTTTGCAGCTTGAACTTCATTAACTTGCAGATGCATTTGAAACGAGGTAGCCGCCGACTCAAGCATTACATCGTCGTGACACAGATCAAGAGACTCTCTGCCATCAATATGTAACTCGATAGGTAATCCCTTACGTAGCTTGAAAATCTGGTCATTAAGCGCTCGGTAGCGATTCAATGGGGACATATTTTTCAAGCTAAGAAAACGTGGGTGCAGGCTGGGTAGAATCCCAACCATACCCATCCGGGCCGATAAACTGGCTGCTTGTTGATTGCAGCACTGCCAGACCCCATGCAACTCCTCGAACATTTTTTCAAACACATCCCCGTTCAATCGAAGCGGTGTGTTGTTAATCTCTATGTTAAAAGTTGCCAACTCTGGCACAACCAAGGGTTCAGCCAGGCCTTCCAAAATAAGTTGATTAAGGGGAGCCGGCTCTCCTTGCTGGTTGACAATACAGGCTTCCAACTCCAAACCACCAACCTGACCTGGTGAACGGAAGACTCCATCGCTAAACCACTGTTCCAGAAGATGGGTTTCAGACACCAACCGAGACTGAAACTCAGCAAAATCATTCGCTGAAAAATCACTTGAATAGATCTCCTGTCCCATTATCCTTGATTCCGCAATTGCCCGCTAATATCTGGCGTAGAATATTGAAATACTAGATCAAGTAATGAATTTTATCCTCACACATTGGCTAATTTTCACCGCAATAACTGAATGAAAGGAATTAATAATGAAGCACAAGGATTGTCTTATCAGCTTACTCGTCGCCCCATGGTTATTAACTTCTCCGATCACCCTGCAAGCCCGTAACTGTACCAAGGGAAAACCCTGTGGCAATGGCTGCATTGCGCAAAACAAAACATGCCGCATTGAGAGTGGTGACAGTCAAAATAGAGATCCAAACGACCAAGCACAGCCCACAACCCGTTCGCCTTCGGTATTGATAAGATCTCAACAGAGGCTGCCTAAGGTCTATGTGGTAACCGCACAATCGCTTCAAGCAAGAGAAGTGCCCTCTGGACAAAAGATTACAGGACATTACAAATTTGGTCAGAGCGTATTTGTTTATCAGACCCATGGATCATGGGCTCGGCTCTCCAATATGCAGCCGGAAGAGTGGGTTGAACTAAAACATTTGCGTCTGAAATAAGAAAAGCGGCTGTAGTCACATAAATCACAACCGATAAAGAAAGCATGAACACAAATGAGGTTCGATGTGGCTATCACCCGCTTTGCCACATTAAGCAATGGCAACCAGATCGAAGCTATTTTCTTTAAAATCAGATACCTGTTATTAGATTGGAGCGGTTAACTGATTTTTTAGGTTAACGGTTTCAGGGAACATCAAGCGCGGATTAATGCTGCGTTTGAACGTCGTTTTTTAGGGCGGTGAGGATATCAACTATCACCAACCTGGTATTTCTGCTGGTGGTGGCGGTGGCGATAGGTCAGACAACCAGACACCACTTGCACCATAGATGACAGCGCCAGCCAAAATCAGCGCTAGGATTAAAGCTGGCCATCTGCCACCACGGGCGGATTCACCTTCGCCCTCTTTCCAACCTGTGATCATTGGCTTGAGCAACTGCTGTTTCTTGACGCGGCTATAGAAGAGAATCACTGCCACATGTAGGGCAATCAGTCCCATTGCGAAATCCGCAATAAGGCGGTGGATACCTGTCAGGCGATTGCTTAGCTCATTGCTTACCAGGTCGTAGAGTGGACCCACAAAGGCAATGTCATCATTGCTGAATAAGCCGGTTGTAACCCACGCGCTGAGCAGGGTTAGCATTCCGAACACCGACAGAGCGCCTAGCGGATTGTGGCCATGGTAATGCCCCTCTCCTTTTAGGTAGGCAATCAGTCGGCTGGGCGTCGGGAAAAACTGGTGGAACCGGGCATAGGTTGAGCCAATCACTCCCCAAACCATGCGAAAGGCCAATAACCCAACTATCGCCAGGCCAAACCTACCATGCCAATCAATGAAATTGCCCCCGACCTGTCCACTAATGAAGGAGCCAGTCACTAACAGCACCAGCGTCCAGTGAAAGAGACGAGTTGGAATATCCCAGACAAAAAAGCGTTTGCTAGCCAAGATACCCTGCCAAAAAAGTGAAACCGAGGTAAAAATGGTGCCCGAGGGCACCACTATCTGGTCGATAACTAGTCGTCTTCACGGAACTTCTCATGGCAGCCCTTACAGGTTTTGCCCAACTTGCCTAACTGTGCTTTGACCGCCGCAGCGTCACCAGTAGCGGCAACCTTGGCCATTTCATTAGCTTCTTTATTGAAAGCAATGGCAACCTTTTTAACGCCTTCCTTGTCGGTGAATAACTCGCTCTTGACTTCGGTCTCCTCCCAACCACGGCCCTTATCACTACCCGGTATGAAGAGTGTTCCCATGTTGGAGTTAGCGATCGCCTGAATGACGTTGGCGGCCTTGATAACCTCATCCTTATCATATGTGCCCTTAACGTTTGCCTTAATGCGCGACATACTCCAAGCCATCGTAGCATACGCGGACTGTCGGAACTTGATGGCATCTTCTGGCTTGAATTCGGCAGCGGCGGTTCCAACCAGGGCAATCGATAAAAGGCTAATAGCTATTTTCATTTTCATTAATTAATTCTCCAATTATGGTTTGAAATAGATCCAGCAGGTTGACACTCCCCCTAAAGGAAGGGAATTTCTGAGGCACTCAGGCTAAGAGTGTCTGTCGCTTCAGAGGTTCCTGCTTCACAAAACGGCATATCTTACGCTGTTATTCGCCGTCAGGCAGTAATTCATATTATGGGCTACCATCTGCTTGTGCTTGCTTCTCTTCTGTTGGCAGCTCCTCCTGATCCAATACAACCCCTTTTCCTTGAGCAGCTGCTATCAGACGCTTCTACCCAATAAATCGATCAATACCATCAAGAATCTCTTTGAACACGGTCTCAACATCACCATTCCCATCTACCCGAACTAACTTGCCACTCTTTTCATAGTGACCGATGAGGGGAGAAATAAGGTGATCAAAGATATGAACACGGCTACTCACTGTCGCTTCATTATCATCGGAGCGCTGATGCAGAGGTCCACCACAAACATCACAGGCGCCATCTACCAGTGGCGGATTGTGGTAAGCATTATAGAGTATGTTACAGCTGCTGCAGCTGCGACGCCCTACCAGTCGCTCCATCAAAGTATCTGTCTCAATATCAATGAGCAGGACCAGATCAAGTGGTTGATTGATCTCTAACAACTCCTCGTCCAGGGTAAGGGCCTGAAGTAGATTTCGGGGGAAACCATCCAGGATAAAGCCACCCGCCATGGCGGGAGTGAGTAAATGCTCACGCAATAAGCCAAGAATGATATCTTCAGTCACCAGCTTCCCGGCATCCTGCAGCGCTTTCGCCTCCAATCCTAACGGCTGCTGTTTTGCCATCGCCGCTTTCAACAGTTTTCCGGTCGTCACTGTGGAGAGGTTTAACCGCTCTCCCAGTAAGGCAGCCTGAGTTTTCTTACCAGCCCCGGGCGCCCCAAGTATGACAATACGCACCTTCTATCTCTCCCACATAGCCAGATCGCAATACTGATTAACCAGAAACACCATACAGAGACCCTTTGATCTGAAATCTTAATTAGGAAATTCCATGGCTCCATCCAAGTTTTGGATTGGCCGAAAATGCCGTGCTTGGGTAAGCTAATCCAAGATTTCCCATAAAGTCAACGGACTTTATGTACTAAACATGTACTAAACCGGTCGATTAGATTATTCTTCTCTGCCTCTTGAAGTGACTGAATGCAGAGTTTATCCCCATGGCAGAAATTCCAGATATTACAGATTCCGAACACTGGATCATCGATACAACACTGACCGAACGCTATGGCCACAAAGTGGAGACCCAGATTGCTGACTCAGAGATTCGACTCATGCCTTCGGATCGTGATCTAAGCAGTTGCCCGGTGATCTACTGGGAGCAGGAGGCGTGTAACTTCATCATTTTCAAAACCGGAAGCCGCAAGTACCGATGCCAGTTTTTCTACCGAGGCTATCAGCAATATGGCACCGGAGTTCACGAATATGATGATTTAACCGAGTGTATCGTCTCATTGCTCCAAGCACAGGCCGACCATGCTGCGCGGGAAAAAGGGGATATCAAATAGCCCATCAAATGCAAAATAACACCTAATATCAACAACATGAAGGGGATCAAAATAGTATGACAGCAAAAAATGCCTTCTACGCCCAATCAGGGGGCGTCACCGCAGTAATCAATGCCTCGGCTTGTGGGGTAATCGAAACAGCTCGCCAACATCCAGATAAAATTGCCAACGTCTACGCTGGCCGTAGCGGCATCATCGGCGCCTTAACCGAAGATCTGATCGATACCAGCCAGGAGTCGGCGGAAGACATCGCCGCCCTGAAACACACCCCATCTGGGGGCTTCGGCTCCTGCCGCTTCAAACTTAAAAGCCTGGAAGAGAATCAACGCGAATATGAACGCCTGATCGAGATCTTCAAGGCCCATAATATTGGTTACTTTTTCTACAACGGTGGTGGTGACTCAGCGGACACCTGCTACAAAGTCTCACAGCTCTCCGAAAAAATGGGCTTTCCAGTACAGGCTATCCACGTACCGAAAACTGTCGATAACGACCTGCCCATCACCGATAACTGCCCAGGCTTCGGCTCTGTTGCAAAGTATATTGCCGTCTCTACTCTGGAAGCCTCATATGATGTGCGCTCCATGGCTGCCACCTCCACCAAGATCTTCGTCATCGAGGTAATGGGGCGTCACGCTGGCTGGATTGCTGCGGCCGGCGGCTTGGTCGAAGACAATGGCATCCCTGTTGTCGTGCTATTCCCAGAAATTGAGTTCAACCAGGAGAAGTTTCTGGCCAATGTTGATGCCAAGGTCAAAGAGTTCGGTTACTGCACTATTGTGGTTTCTGAAGGCTGCCACTGGCCAGACGGCAAGTTTCTTGCCGAGCAGGGTACACGCGATGCCTTTGGGCATGCACAATTGGGTGGTGCTGCCCCCGTCGTTGCCAATATGATTAAGGATGCCCTGGGCCACAAATTTCATTGGGCTGTTGCTGACTACCTGCAACGTGCTGCCCGTCACCTCGCCTCAAAGTCTGATGTCGAGCAAGCCTATGCCCTGGGCCAGGCGGCCGTCGAAAAGGCCCTGGAAGGCAAGAACTCCATCATGCCTACAGTGGTTCGCGAATCTTCCAACCCTTATAAATGGAGTATCGGAGAGGCACCACTCAGCGATGTCGCCAATGTTGAGAAGATGATGCCAATGGAGTTCATTACTGAGGATGGTTTTGGCATTACCAAGGCCTGTAAGGAGTACCTCTACCCACTCATCAAAGGTGAGGCCTACCCTCCCTACAACGACAACGGCATGCCAGATTATGTCACCCTCAAAGGAGCTGCTGTTCCTAAAAAGCTGGAAACTTTCGAACTATAGATAGCGACAATCAAAGGGGCTCTTTTCAGCCCCTTATTTATGCAGCTTCAACCCTGTAACAATATTTCAAAAACATGATCATGTTGGAGGCAGGCAGGCGTTGAATATGCAAAGAGTAATAAAACTAAATACTATTGGATCTAAACGGAGGATCTCTAAGTGAATATAGAACTGATCTTTGCCCTAGCTGGTGCAGTTGCCGCACTTGTCTATGGTATCACTTCCATCAAATGGATACTTGCACAGCCCGAAGGCAATGAAAAAATGCGCGAGATTGCCAGCGCTATACAAGAGGGTGCTCAAGCCTACCTCAACCGACAATACACCGCCATCGGCCTCGTTGGCATTACCGTTCTGGCGGTTATTTACTTCGGCTTGGATAGCGTCACCGCCATTGGCTTCGCGATCGGTGCCATCCTCTCTGGTATCACTGGCTACATTGGCATGAATATTTCAGTGCGCGCTAACCTACGTACTGCCGAAGCGGCCCACAGTGGTATCAACGCGGCCCTGCAGGTAGCCTTCCGTGGTGGCGCAATTACAGGGATGTTGGTGGTTGGCCTGGCCCTGCTGGGTGTAACTGGTTACTACTATACTCTGAACAGCATGGGTGTGAGTGACAGCGAGGCTCTGCATGCCTTGGTCGGACTCGCCTTCGGTGGCTCATTAATCTCCATCTTTGCCCGGCTGGGTGGTGGTATCTTCACCAAAGGTGCCGATGTAGGCGCAGACATTGTTGGCAAAGTGGAGGCAGGCATTCCAGAGGATGACCCACGCAATCCTGCGGTCATTGCCGATAATGTAGGCGACAATGTGGGCGACTGTGCCGGCATGGCCGCCGACCTGTTCGAAACCTACGCTGTAACTGTTGTCGCCACCATGCTGCTGGGCAGCTTGCTGGTCACAGGTGTGGGTAATGAGGCAGTCATCTACCCCTTAGTGCTGGGTGGTGCCTCCATTATGGCATCAATCGCCGGCACCTTCTTCGTAACGGCCAAGGATTCTGATACCAATGTCATGCCAGCCCTCTATAAGGGTCTGATTGTCTCAGGCCTCTTAGCTTCGGTGGCCTTCTATTTCATCACCCTATTTATGATGAGCGATAGCGTTATCACCGTTGGGGGTGTCGTTGTGGCAAGTCCGGTAATGGCTCTATTTGGCTCCGCCATGATCGGCCTGGCACTAACCGCTGCAATGGTCGTCATCACGGAATACTATACCTCTACCGAATATAGCCCGGTACGTCACATCGCTGAAGCCTCCACGACAGGTGATGGCACCAATGTCATCGCTGGCCTGGGTGTCTCCATGAAATCCACCGCCGCACCAGTATTGGTGATCTGCGGCGCCATCTGGGGCGCTTATGATTTGGCTGGTCTCTATGGTATCGCGGTTGCTGCCACCTCCATGCTCTCCATGACCGGTATCATTGTCGCCCTTGACGCCTATGGTCCAATCACCGATAACGCCGGTGGCATCGCCGAGATGGCTGAGCTGGATGAGAAGATCCGCAACATCACCGACCCACTGGATGCCGTGGGCAACACCACCAAGGCCGTAACTAAGGGTTATGCCATCGGCTCGGCTGGTCTGGCTGCTCTGGTTTTATTCGCTGACTACACCCACAGCCTGGAGACCCACCTCGGTACGTCAATGAGCTTCGACCTTTCCAACCACATGGTACTGATTGGTCTGTTAATTGGCGGCCTGGTACCCTTCCTAGTCGGCTCTATGGCCATGGAGGCGGTAGGCCGTGCAGCTGGAGGCATCGTTAACGAAGTGCGCCGACAATTTCGTGAGAAACCCGGCATTATGGACTACAGTGAGAAGCCTGACTACGGCAAAGCCGTGGACATGCTAACCAAGGCGGCCATTAAGGAGATGATCATCCCTTCACTGCTGCCCATCGCGGTGCCTTTGCTAGTCGGCCTGCTCCTTGGCGCCCAGGCCTTGGGTGGTGTGTTGATAGGCACGATCATAACGGGGCTGTTTGTCGCCATCTCCATGACCGTTGGTGGTGGTGCCTGGGATAACGCTAAGAAATATATCGAAGACGGTAATTTTGGCGGCAAGGGTTCCGATGCACACAAGGCGGCTGTCACTGGCGATACCGTTGGCGACCCCTACAAGGACACCGCTGGTCCTGCGATCAATCCTTTGATTAAAATTATCAACATTGTCGCGTTGCTAATTGTGCCATTACTCTAACCTGAAATCGCAGTTCAACCATTAAAAGGGGAGCCTCAGCTCCCCTTTTTTATTCGTCTGATCACATGAGGGCCAGGGAAATAAATCATCAAGTTGGGCAGCGTGAAGAGTCATGTAGAGCGGCTATACTCCCCTTTGTGTGCCTAGTGTGGTGCTTCATACAAATTGACGATGATAGCGTGACGCTAAGCGGTTAGCCGCTAGGCGCGTGCCGCCGGGAATGGCTTCTCCCTTTCCAAGGCGCGCAACAACGCGGATGGCAATCTTTGGGTGATTATTTATTTCCCCAACCCTTAGCGCAGACTAGACACTCAGGGTTGGAATCCGTACTCTTCACATATCTCTGGCAGCTGGCCAGACTCTATCACCGACAAGGTATGATAAATGAATCTAGATCGCGTCTCCTCGGGGGAGAAAGTCCCTGAAGAAATTAATGTCATTATTGAAATTCCGTCAAATGCTGACCCCGTAAAATACGAAGTCGACAAAAAAACAGGAGCGATGTTTGTGGATCGCATATTACGCACCGCGATGCACTATCCAGCTAATTACGGCTATATTCCACACACCCTTTCTGACGACGGCGATCCGTGCGATGTGATGGTTCCTACCGCTTTTCCGCTTATTCCAGGCTCTGTCATCCGGTGTCGTCCCATAGCGGTGCTAAAAATGACTGATGAGTCTGGGGATGATGCAAAAGTCGTGGCTGTTCCGGTAAATGAGGTCTCGAATCGTTGGGCCCATGTGAATTCGTTTGAGGATATGCCCGAAGAGCTTATGGATAGAATCGCCCATTTCTTTGAGCATTATAAAGACCTGGATGAAGGTAAATGGGTGCGTGTCCAAGGATGGGAGGGTGTTGATGCCGCCAAACAGGAGATTAGTAACTCTGTCAAAATGTTCCAGGATGCCCCGGAAAAACCCCATTTCTAGGCGATTTCTAATACCCTCTATGCCCTAGAGGCGCTGTGAACCTAAAATCCGCTGTTAATCGCTAATAACTGACTTAAGGCAATGATATGTTGAGCCAATTAATGCATTTCACTCACCCATTGGGTGAACCCACTCATGCGACAGGAATTCCTGAAAACGCCCTGTTCAACGGCGGATTCTAAGTTGAAAGTCTGCATTGTTTCCGACAGTCACGACCATATTCCACTGTTGGATGCCGCTGTAGAATCAGCAAAATCAGATGGCGCTCAAGCTGTGTTGCATTGCGGAGATGTTGTTGCACCCAGCACCCTGCATTGCCTGGAGAAGTATGGCCTGCCCGTGCATGTCATCCATGGTAACAATACGGGTGATCTCTACACTCTAGGACGACTGGCCAATATGGATGATAACCATATTCACTATCACGGCATGGATGCCGGCATAGAACTGGCCGGACGCAAGATCTTCCTCGTCCACTATCCCCACTATGCTCGCGCCATGGCAGCAACGGGTGATTGGGACCTGGTCTGTTGCGGACATAGCCACAAGCTAAGCTTTGAAAAACTGGCCAACATCCGAGGTGGACAGACAGACCTGGTCAACCCAGGCACCATTGGTGGTGTTGGGAAATCTCAGGCCACTTATGTTCTGGCCGATCTTGAGACAATGACCTTCGAAGCGCGTGAAGTTTCCAAACAGATCGAACGCGAGGCGGGTTACTAACGTCATGTCCTATAGAGTCAAACGATTTCAGCAGGGTAAGCGTGGCATCCATGACTGAATTCACCCACTTCAACGCTTCTGGGGAAGCCCATATGGTTGATGTTGGAGATAAGGCAGCCACCAAACGAAAGGCCATTTCAGAGGGACGTATCACCATGATGCCAGATACTCTGAAGATGATTCTCCAAGGCACTCACAAAAAGGGAGATGTGTTAGGCATCGCCCGAATCGCGGGTATCATGGCGGCAAAAAAAGCCCCTGACCTGATTCCGCTTTGCCATCCGCTCTCTCTTACTAAGGTCGAAATCGATCTTTCTCCTGAAATGGACACCCACTCCATACTCTGCCACTGCCACGTAGAGACCTTGGGTCAGACAGGTGTCGAGATAGAAGCGCTTTGTGCGACTCAAATCTGCCTGTTAACCATCTACGATATGTGCAAGGCTATTGACCGGGGTATGACAATTAGCGATATCAGTTTACTTGAAAAGAGTGGCGGTAAATCAGGGAGTTGGAAAAATAATAATTAAAGTTTTCCCGGAAACAACCGCTATATATTGTGTGGGTACGTGAACTCTGTCACAATATTTATTTCTTAATAGTAATGGTAACGTTATAACCTTTTTTAATCCTCTGTATATGTAGTAGAGATGCACCAATGGGCAAGTTTGTAGAGTGGACCGATGAATTAAGCGTCGGCATTGAAGAGATAGACGAACAGCATAAGATGCTAGTCTCCTTAGTGAATAAAATGCATGAGGCAATACATCAACGCCACGGTAGTGATGTTGTCAAAGGCATTCTAGGTGATTTAGCGGAATATACTCGAATACACTTTGTAGTCGAAGAGAGTCTGATGCGCATACTCAATTACCCAAGCTACGAGGAGCACAAGGAGATCCACGAAGAGCTACTGCAATCTGTTACCGACCTGCAGGAAAAAGTCGCCACCGGCAAAACGGCTATAGGTTTTGAACTGATGCATTTTCTTAAGTCATGGCTGACTAAGCACATTATGGAAGAGGACAAACAATATAGCGGTTTCTTCCTCGCATCAGGCGCCCAAGCAAAATTATCCAAGAAATCTTGGATTAAGCGTCTCTGGGGTAGTTAACACCAACCTTAGCAGGGTACACTAGAGCTTCGCTCATTTAACCTAAAAAATCAGTTGACCACTCTATTCTGCAACTCGTTTGCTCATTTTTCTGAAAAATTATTCTATGGACTTGATCACTCTCTGATGAGTTACGCTACAACGTGAATGGCACGCTTGTGGCGGTATTGCAACTTCTTGAAATAGCAGGTTATTGCGCGCTGTGCAGGAAGGCAGAGAGAGATTCAGGAGCGACCCTTGCTCGGCACCACCACAAACGCACACTTCACGCCGTCCAACTGATCTTTTAAATTCAAGGCCCGTAAGGGCATCTTTTAACCAAGGAGTGTCTATGGCCGTTTTTGTTTTAAACAAACAGAAGAATCCACTGATGCCGTGTTCGGAGAAACACGCACGGCTGTTGCTTGAACGTGGCCGAGCGATCATCGTTGTCCGTGCTGTCGTTTCGAGTGGTAAGAAAGCCGGTACGTACACTGGCTGTGTCGCTGCGCGCGCCACTGGCTCGTTCAATATCCAAACAGCAGAAAGCGTTCTCCAGGGTATTAGCCATCAGTGCTGCACGCAGCTACAACGCAGTGACGGCTATGCTTACTTCCCACAACCAGCGATAGCATGGAATAAAAAGGAGGCAGCGAGACAGGCTGCCTGATGGCGGACGCTATCCCTCCCCGATCTGAAGAACGGGGTTTCTCGCGTAGAATCTGATGAATCCCTACTACCAACGCGCCAACTTCCTAAAAAGCGCAGCGAAACTATCACAATCCCCTGATGACCATGGCATTGAAGTAGCCTTCGCTGGCCGTTCCAATGCAGGTAAATCAAGTGCCCTGAACACCTTATGCGCTCAAAAGTCCCTGGCACGAACTAGTAAGACCCCTGGCCGCACTCAACTACTGAACTTCTTTACCCTCGACGAAAATCGTCGCCTAGTCGATCTACCCGGTTACGGCTATGCCAAGGTTCCTGAATCGATCAAGAAACAGTGGCAGCAAAGCCTCGCCGACTATGTAGAGCATCGAAAATGTCTGCAAGGTCTGGTTCTTTTAATGGACATCCGCCACCCATTAAAGGAATTCGACCTACAAATGTTGCAATGGAATACCCACCATGGGCTGCCGACCCATATCTTGCTAACCAAGGCGGACAAACTTAAATCCGGAGCAGCCAAGAATGTCCTGCTGAAGGTGCAAAGAGCCTTGAATGACCATCCAGAAATCACCATACAGTGCTTCTCTTCCTTAAAAAAAGAAGGCATTGATGAATGCCATAGAGTGCTCGATATCTGGTTTGAGCTGGAATAGTTATGTCTCATCCTTGCCCAGAAGTTAACCCTGATTAGCCCTTTCATCCCCGCCCGCATTGGGCGAGGGTTTTCGGGCTATTCTGCTAAAAAGATCAGTTGGACAGCGTGATTCACCCAGTAGGTGACCATGGCTATCGAAGCTATTTTCATCAAAATCAGAAACCTGTTATTAGAATGGAGCGGTCAACTGATTTTTTTAGGTTAAAGCAAGGTATCATTGA
>JARRQF010000163.1:0-14621 GCA_037382065.1 Candidatus Thiodiazotropha sp.
GAAAATCTGATGATGCCTCGTGGGGCGATCATCAATGGCAACCTCAAAGAGGTGCATCCGGTCGACCTGCGTGATCCGGAGGAGATTCAGGAGTTTGTGCCTCACTCCTGGTACCAGTACCCGGACGAGGCCAAGGGGTTGCATCCCTGGGACGGAGTCACCGAGCCAAACTATCAGCTCGGACCCAACGCCAAGGGTTCACGCACCGACATCCAACAGATCGACGAAAACGCCAAATACTCCTGGATCAAGGCACCCCGCTGGCGGGGACATGCCATGGAGGTGGGACCCTTGGCCCGCTATGTGGTCGGCTATGCGCAGGGCCATGAGGCGATTACAGAGCAGATCAATTTCGTGCTCAAGACCCTGGATATCCCGGTCAGTGCCCTGTTCTCGACCCTTGGCCGGACCGCGGCCCGGGCCCTGGAAGCGGACTGGGCAGCGGATCAGATGCGCTATTTCATGGATAAGCTGGTTGCCAATATCAAGGCCGGAGACAGCAGCACCGCGAACATCGAAAACTGGGATCCGGCCAGCTGGCCGAAGGAGGCCAAGGGTGTCGGTTTCACCGAGGCCCCCCGTGGTGCCCTGGCCCACTGGATTCGCATCAAGGACACCAAGATCGACAACTACCAGTGCGTGGTGCCCACGACCTGGAACGGTTCTCCCCGTGACAACCAGGGCAACATCGGCGCCTTCGAGGCCTCGCTGATGAACACCCAGGTGCAGCGAAAGGAAGAACCGGTGGAGATCCTGCGCACCCTGCACAGCTTCGATCCCTGTCTGGCCTGTTCGACCCATGTGATGAGTGAGGAGGGCGAAGAGCTGGCCCGGGTCACGGTACGCTGAATCTGAGAGGAAAGATCATGCAAAGCGAACTCAGACAATCATCAGTTTACGTCTACGAGGCCCCTGTGCGACTTTGGCACTGGGTCAATGCTCTGTCGATCACCCTGCTGGCCATCACCGGCTATCTGATCGCCAACCCTTTACCGAGTATGCCCGGCGAAGCCAGCGATCACTATCTCATGGGGACGATCCGTTTCATCCATTTCGTGGCGGCCTATGTGTTCACGGTGGGCTTTATCGGACGCATCTACTGGGCCATTGTCGGCAATGAGCATGCCGGTCAGCTGTTCAGTCTGCCCTTGTTCAAGAGCCGGACCTACTGGAAGGAGGTGCTGTATGAAATCCGCTGGTACGCCTTTCTGGAGCGCGAACCCAAAAAGTACATCGGACATAATCCCTTGGCCCATCTGGTGATGGTGACCATCATCACTGTGGGTGGTTTTTTCATGGTGCTTACCGGATTTGCCCTGTATGCCGAACAGACTGGTCTGGGCAGTTGGCAGGACAGCCTGTTCGGTTGGCTGATCCCCTTGGTCGGTCAGAGTCAGGATGTACGGCTCTGGCAGATCAGTGGCTGGCGGATGTTCAAGGATGATCGATAAATGTTCTGTTTGATCGGGTAGTCACAGGAGACCGCACAGGCCTCCTGTTGCCCGCTTGATCCCCTTCCTTTATATAGAGAGCGTTGCAAAGTATTTCGCAGCGCCTTTGATATTCCCGCGAATCCAAGGCTTACGTCCCCTATCCCCAAGGGACTGATCGATATTCGATAACCGCAAGGGCCACTCTCATCGCGCGTACCTCATCACAGTTTACCGTCACATGGAAAAAAGTTTGTGCAAATTGAGGTTGCATAATAGGGGGCATGTTGTTAGATTTTATCTCAAGCTAAATGGAAAGCTATGGAAATGCGCTTAGCTGTTATAGGGAATATACATGGAAAGACCATCGAATATATTACGCACGTCAATTATTGCCTTATTGTTGCTCGCACAGGCTTGCGGCGGAGGCTCTTCAAACGATACACCACCTCCCGACAACAATGGCGGGAATACTGAAGAAGACGTCCAGGACAGTGGTGGATATGCGGGAAATGAGGCGCAAGCTACGGTTAGCTCGGATAATTCCAAGGATCTGGGTATTGCCGCTACATCCGGCGCACAGCAAATCACCATACAGAATCAGCTGGTCTATCCGGGAGCCAGTGGTCAGCAAGCTACAAGCTTTGTAGCTAGACCGGAATACACACCTTCATCTACGCCCGAAATCACAGACGAACTCAACGACCAGGAAACAGCGGACCTATGTCCACATGGAGGTCGTGCTGAGTACTCATCGATTGAAGAAACGGCCGACTCATTTATCAGCGTCGAGGTCTTTACCGATTGTCAATATGGGGAAGGGCTGTTCCTGAAATCCTTCACAGGGAGCATCAGAGCGGTTGATCCTATAGATATCAATGACAGAGGTTTTTATCAAGTAGTGAACGGCACGATAACGGGAGTGGAAGGTATTCCCAGGCAAGTGTATACGACGGTTGATTGTAATGAAAGCTATTCGCACTTCTGTAAATTCTCCTACGATTTTAACGGCTATGACGATCGGATCTATCGCCTCGTGGACTTCAGCATAACCGACGAAGGTTCCGCGGTTTATACGGTCGCGGGCAGAATCTACGATCCTGTGCATGGCTACATAGACGTCACGACCGAAGTTCCCTTCACATTGGATTGTCCTGGTGAGCGTCCGGGCGTTGGACGCTTGAATTTCACTGGTGCAAACCAGACATCCGGTTCGATCGAATATATCAGTTGTGAAGAATATTGGCGCAAGGTATTCAGGCTGAATGTGATCGTTGTTTTGGATGGTGGTTCCAGGTTTTCTGGTAGACCCCAATAGTTAGGGTAAAAGCCATAGAGGATCTTTTGGCGGATGTGATGAAAAGGGAATTGCTCATTCTGCTTATTTTAAGCAGTTTTATCAAAATTGCGCACTGCGAGACTGACTATTCTGGTGTTCACGATACGGAAGCTCGTTACTTGAAGCCAAACATGTCATTTCGAGCAGAATTAGTGGAATACAATTTACGGCATGCGCAGAAAATAAAACGATCGAATATTATCCTGAGTGATCAAGGGATGCGAGCAGAACTCGGGCATATTAATCGGGAAAATCTACTAATTATTTACATACAAAATTACGAAACAGGTCAGCAGTGGTTGGCTAGTCCGAAAAAATTGTGCTACAGCAAACTATCCACAGATAAGGCAGTTGGCGAGTCTGGTGGTAGTGATCGCGTCGTCACGCCTTCCATATTGGATAGAGTTCCCTGTCAAGGCGAACATGGACTGAAAAGAGCCGCAAGAATGGTGAAAGGAAAGGAGTTGAGCGTGTGGGAATGTACAAGTGAACAGGGACGGAAAACAATGCAGCACTACAGCGATCTGCTGGGTTTAGTGATAAGGCAGCAAAGCGATGGTGGAGAGGTGCGGGAATTGACGGATATTTCTCTGATGGGAATATCGGAGCGGGATTTTATGCCCTCGTCACTATGGCGCGAAGTGGCCCTGGATGAATTGCTGTTTAATACGCCACTCTTGCCGGAGTATATTGAATGAAAGGAGCGAATAATCCGGAAAGTAAAAAAGAGTCGAATTAATAATTGGAATTAACGAAAGTCAACAAGGAGAGTATTGATATGTTTAGAAAAGCTGGAAATAAATTGAAATCATATGGCCAAGGGATGACGGAATATATCATCATCGTAGCGGTTATTGCTGTTGCCGCAATTGGCGCGTTTGGGTATTTCGGTCAAATAGTGGAAACACAAATTGCCGGATTGGGATCGGAGCTGGGAGGAGGTAGCGGTGCTGATGCACGAGGTGCGGCAACGGAAATGGGCGAACAGGTCAAGCAAAGCGCGGTAGAGCAGAATAGTATGGGCAACTATGACGATAACGATTCTGAAGCAGGATCTCTGGGTGGTGGTGGAGAATAAGCTCTATTTTTGCGTAAATTGCAGCCATTGATGACTGGAGGAATTTCCTTTTTTTCGCGATGTCTTAGTGTCATCAGGCCAATGATTTATGCACTGATTGGATGCCGTTAATCACGTCCCCATTCGCGACCGTGAATGGGGAATAGTACCTTGGTATTGTGTCGCTGCAAAAAAGGAAGACTGGGGTTGAAAGGATCATGAGCAGGAAGATTCCAAACAGCAACTGTGTACAACAGAATGGGCAGGCACTCCCTTTAGGAATCGCCCTGCTAGCAGGTGCTCTGTTATTTACTCTTGTCCTATTTAATACAGGACAAACCGCTTCAGAAAAGACTCAGCTAGCAAACACCGCAGACGCTGCCGTATTCAGTGGGCTAGTGTGGCAGGCGCGCGCATTGAACTTTCAAGCCTATACGAATCGTGCCATGGTGGCGAATCAGGTTTCGATTGGTCAGATGGTAAGTTTTGCCTCATGGACGAAATATGCTTCGATACTCGTGCGAAATGTAGACTACGTTGGTGACTTTGTGTGGCTAATCAAGCCATTTACGCAAATAGCCAAACAAATCATGACGCAGGTGGATAATGTAGTGGTTAACATTACAGAAGCACTGATCCCTGTTGTTGATGAAGTGATCGGTGTGCTCAGTACAACACAACAGGCAGTTTTTTTGTCAAGTTTTGCCGCAACACCTCAGATCGTACAAAAAGTAATTCATAGAAGCGACGAACGGTATGAAAGTGACTCGGCGTATCTGGTAATTGGTTTGGGAGAGAATGCCCGGGCCTGGAACAACTTCGCGACCAGGTACGATACACGGGATTCCTTTCTCAGAAAGGCTGACCTGATCAACCGTTCAAAGGATGAATTTACAGCCTCTCGTGATATTGGACAAAGCCAGTTACTGCCGGGTGCGCCCGATAAGCTAGAATTATCGGGGATTTTGAGGGTTTGGATAAAAAAGGAAGGCAGAACCAATCTCATAGTCGATAATGGCGGAGATAGTTATGCGGATTCAGAAAATGGGAATCAAGATCAAGGATCTGATTCGGCAAATGGCGATCAAAACCAAAGATCTGGTTCAGAAAATTCAAGTGGCGATTCAAATGATGATGAGGAGTGGGAGTGGAAGGGTAAGGATACCTTGTCACTACATATAGAAGAAAAGAAATGGACCCGAAGGGGACCCAGGTGGTTTCATGAAGAGGTACCCATAGGGTGGGGATCTCGTTATGTAAACGGTGATTTCGAATGTGAAGAGGATGAGTCTGGTAGAGAGATTTGTCCAAAATATATGCAGGAAAATAGATGGGCTGAGTCTTTGGCTGATATTGAGCATGAAGAACTGGATGCGGAATACAACGGAATCCGAGCCTATTATGATCTGCGAGACCTTAGTGCAGAAAACAAAGATCCCAGGCTGGCGCTGCGTGTGCAGGTTGTATTGCCCCAAAGTGAAGTGAAAACCGCCTCGCATCTGGATGGTGTCGGTTCCAACTCAGTGCCAGCTGAACCGTCAAGGACGGGGATAGGTCAAGGTGTGTTTGGCACACAAGATCGAATGGCGAGTGATGGCATGGCAGCGATCGCCAGTGGCGAGGTCTATTTTCATCCACCGGATGATTATATTCCCGATAACCGGAACGGTCGGTATGAAATCGCAAATCTGTTCAATCCCTATTGGGAGGTTAGATTAACGAAAACCCCCGTGGATCGTCGTTTTATGGCATGGGGTTTACGGGATGAAGATCTTCTGGCCGACAGCGCGAGTGGCGTTTCCGAGGGTATCGATCGCTTCATGAGCGAAAGACAGAATGAAATTGAAACGCTTCGGCGGCAGAGGCAGGCCTTGGAAAGTCAGTTGTCGCAAACTCTGGATCAGACGCAGAGGCAGCTGATACAGACTCAGCTTGATGAACTCACAAACCGGATCGCTCAGGCGGAGGCGTTGGAATTTTCCACGGAACTGGCTGGCCTGGATTTGCGTGATGCGATGCAGCAAGGGTTGGAGAATATGGCTCAGGATCAAATCAATGAGTACGAGCAAGAGCTGGAAAACTATCTCGAACAAGAGAGTGACGCACTGGTTGAAGACTTCGAGCAGGAGATTGTGGGCGCCGTGACTGATCAGCTTGAGCAAGCGCTGGAGGAGGCCGTGGAAGAGGCGGCTGAAAGTGCCGTTACCTCTTTTCTTGGCGGCTAAAGATGACTTGCGATAGGTAATCTAAAAGGGAATTTACAAAATATGTCTGAACAGAAAGCACATTTAGCTAATCGCAATCGCGGTAATGCAACCGTTGAAACCATACTGATCGCCATGGTGATGGTTCCCGTTTTGAGCGGCGTACCTCTGCTCGGAAAGCTCTCGGATATGGGAAATGCAACAGCGCAATCCAGTCGATACCTGGCCTGGGAGCACACGATATCCGGTCGTGATGGAAAATCGGAAGAAGATTTGCGCAAGGAGGTTCGAAACCGTTTTTTTGTGGACAGGGTTCGGAACGAATGACGAGGGTGATCAAAACCTCTTGATTTCCCATGAAAGTGGTATGCAAGTGCGCACGGAAAACGAAAATCCAGGTGGCGTAGCGGGCGCTATGTCACAGGGCATTGTTACCATCGGACAAACCATGGCCCGGTTTACCGGGGGGGAGTGGGAGTTGGAAGAAGACGGGTTGATCACCGCGACCGTGGTCATAGACGCGGCAACCAATCCCTTTATGACATCCAGCGCCGACTGCGCGGGTCAGGAGTCCGAAACGGCCGCGGCATGCATCACCCGGTCGAATACCATCCTGGTTGACGGTTGGGAAGTAGGCGACGCCGACCACGCTGAGCGGCGTACCCAATCACTCGTCCCCGCAGCAGGTTTGCAAGAGGTAGGAAGTGCCGCGGTCGAGGTTGTCGGAATGGTCCCGTTTTTTGCGGATTTGGGCAGGCTGGAAACCGATGAGAACGGAGGATTTGGGTTTGTCAACTCTGAAGTGGTGCCAATGGATCGATATGCCGAGGAGTAGATGGGGAGTGAATGACTTGCCCGGGTATCGATATCTCGCAGTCGGCGTAATTGTATTTATGGGATCAAAAAGCTGCCCAGCGTTCGATATTAGCGACGTGACTGATCCGCCTGACGCCGAAGTGACCTATGTCGGTGACGTGATCCAAAATGGCATCCCCTTACAGATGAAGCAGCTCCGAGCCGATTATCCTGTCCAAGAGCTGCTGGCATACTACAAGCAACGTTGGGCAGATATACACGATCACGAGGATAACGTGCCTCCGTACATGGAAAAGCAAGTAGGCCCGTGGTGGGTTCTCAGTAAGATGGAAGGCGCATGCAGCGTGGTCATACAGGTTAAAGAAACGGACGCGGGGGGAGCGCAAGGGTTTATTTCAGTCAGCGATCTTTCGAGAGAGAAAGGGGTTAGCGCTCTCGTGGAAGAATTTCCACGACCGGAAAGCAGTCAATTGGTATCGAGTACGGAATCGAACGACAACGGAAAGTACACCGTGACGCTTGTGATAACGAGTGATGTGTCCGTGGAACAAGGCGCTGACTACTATCGCCATGAAATGCCAGATTTGGGTTGGCGGATTCGAAGAGATGATTCCACGCAAGAGGCTGTGATGCTCTATTTTGCGAAATCGGGTCAACAATGTGAAATCGCATTATCGCGTTCAGAGAACGGAAACACCATTCTATTCGCAAATCTTATGGAGCTGCCCGGCGATGGCTGATTCGATTCATGAATTCAAACGACAATCCGGCCATGTAACCGTTGAGTATGTAGTGGTAACGATGGTCCTGATTCTGGCGCTGTTCATGCCGGTTACGGACGAGCGGCAGTCCGCTGTGAGCCTGTTGATGGATGCGATAAGGGGATATGACCAGAACCGCTCGCTGCTCTACTCGCTTCCCTGAGCTGAATAGGATAGAAACAGACAAATGGATATAGCAACAACGAGCACATCGGATCGAACCGGACAGAAAAGAACGAAAATCAATAAGAATGTAATTATGCTGTTGCTTTCTTTAGTTGTTGGAGGCGTGGGTGTGTATTTGGCCAAAGGGTTTATAGAGCAAAAAATCAACTACTACAAAGGGCAACTCGAGAACAAGGAGGAGATGGTGTCGGTTGTGGTGCCAAACAGAAATATCAGTAGAGGAACCGTTGTATCTATGAGGGATTTTGTGGTTCGAAAAATCCCCAAAAAATATGCCCATTCCCACACGATTGTCGAGTCGACATTTCCATCGGTCGTTGGCAGACGCATCGGATTCGATATTTCAAAAGGTCGGGCGTTGTTGTGGGCGCACTTGGATGGAGGCGTGACGCCAACCTTCTCAAGTAGATTGGAAAAAGGAAAGCGCGCATTGTCATTTTCTGTCGATAAGATCAGCTCGATATCGGGATTTCTTCAACCTGGAGATAAAGTAGATCTATTGTTGGAATATCAAGAAAAGATCTATCCGCTCATTCAAAGTTTGTCTGTTCTTGCAACGGGAAGCAAAACAAGTATTGATAAGACAGGAAAGAAAATAGGTGATTCTTTTAGAATTATTACGGTGGATGTAACGCCAGAGGTTGCAGAGAAAATTACGCTTGCAAAAAGCATAGGTAAAATAACAGCCATTTTACGTGCACCGCAAGATGACAAGGAAATCAGTGAACAACCCATGACGGTAGCGCGTCTCTTCAATAGGCCGCCTCCGCGTAAACATGCTAAGAAAACGATCAGAGTTAAAAATAAGCCTGGCATAGAATTTATTATAGGTGGCGGAAGAGGATGAGTGTTCACAGTGGTTAAAGAATTCGGTAAGTTGTTGTGGATATTGAGCCTCTGTCTCATGGCGGTATCATCGGCGCTGGCACAGGCGGAAAATCTCGATATGTTTATTGGGGAGGTCGTCATCGTAGGAAAAGTGGAAGTCGACCGTGTGGCTATCGGAAATGGATCAATCATAAAGGCTGAGATATTGAGCACAAAAGAGTTGTTGCTAATCGGGGAAAACGCAGGTAGCACATCACTTCGGCTGTGGAATAAAGATGGAACTCAGTATCAATATAATATTCGAGTTTCAGAGAAAGATCCTGAAAAAAGAGTACGCATGGAAAGTATGATCAGAATACGTGTGAAAATGGTTGAAATGCGTAAGAGCGCACTATCTAAGTTAGGTATCGACTGGTCTAGAGAGGCAAATGGTCCAGCATTCGCTACAGCAGGGGATTTTATTTCCAACACGATCTATCGTCCCGCTGAATCTACGATAAATGGGGCGACTTTGCCCCTAAGTACCAAACCAATGACTTCATACTTTGGTATCGCTTCTTCACTTACCTCAAAAATCAACCTAATGGCATCGGATGGTGATGCAGTCATTTTGTCTGAGCCTGTATTGAGTTGCGTCAATGGAGGAACGGCGAAGTTCATCTCTGGGGGCGAGTATCCGATTCCTATCACGAACAAGAATGGTGGTACCAGTGTTGAATTCAAACAGTATGGTATAAAAATGGATATCTCTCCGAAGGCGGATCAGTTTAACCATATCTACACAACTATAAAAGCAGAAGTTAGCGAGATCGATCAGGCGACCTCAGTATTTGGTGTGCCCGGAATCTTAAAGAATGAAACACAAACAATGGTTAACGCCAATTCAGGCCAAACCATTGTTATTTCCGGGTTACTTAAGGCAAAGCGAGGAAAAACCAACAGTCGAATTCCTGGGTTGGGAGATATGCCCCTGATAGGTGGGCTGTTTGGTAGCGACGATAAACTGAGTGAAATGTCAGAAACGGTCGTATTTTTGACACCGGAAGTCGTGACTGTCGAGGATGCTTACGATGACGCTGCACAACGACTTGAAGCGCAGAGCCAACAAACAAAAAAATACTTGAAACAACATCTAGAATATGACCTTATGGACTAGAAATGTTCGATATTATCTACCAACAAGGACGAAAAAGACGTGTCAAACATAGTGTCAAGGGTGATAGTTGTTTGATCGGTTCAGCGCGGCATAATGATTTGATACTCAAACATCGGCATATCGCAAAAAAACATGCACGTGTCTATGTTCATAACAATCAGGTCCGTATAGACGACCTGGGGAGTGTAACCGGAACTTGGGTCAATCGCGAAAGAGTTATTGAATACGGGCCACTGACAGATAACGATGAAATTGCTATTGGGGATGTAATCTTTCAAGTTATCTCGCATAGAGTCGATGAGCCAAGGGACGAGCAGTCTTCGAATATGCGCAAAACAGAGTCAGTGCAGTCTCAGTCGACTGATATGAGTGCTGCCTCGCAGGAACAAAAAAATATCATGCTCTACTGGACGAAAACAGTGCATGAGCAACTGATCTCCGAAATGGATTTGCGACGCAAGGACGTCCACAGCATGACGGACAGCCAGCTCCGAATTGAAGCGGAGCGTCTCCTGGATCAGATACTCGGGCGGTTAGTCGCCGAACTACCGGCAGAACTAGATGTTGAAAAACTGCGAGTGAGCGTCCTTGACGAGGCGGTAGGGTTAGGACCGCTGGAGAGATTTCTCGATGATGAAACGATAACTGAAATCATGGTTAACAACCATCAGGAAATCTTTGTCGAGCGGGGAGGAAAGCTGGTCGATAGCGGCGAGAGTTTCAGTGGTGATCATGCGGTACTCTCTGTTATCGAGCGTATTATTACTCCGTTGGGTAGAAGAATTGATGAAAGCAGCCCCATGGTTGATGCGCGATTGAAAGACGGGTCGCGTGTCAATGCAATCATACCTCCGCTTGCTATCAAGGGGCCGAGTTTGACTATCCGTAAATTCGCCAAAGAGCGGTTGGAATTTGATAATCTCATTGAATTTGGCTCGATCAGTCGTGAAATGGTCGAATTTTTGAGAACCTGTGTAGAGCAACGTAAGAATATTATCGTTTCCGGAGGAACCGGGTCAGGCAAGACGACGCTGCTCAATGTGCTTTCGAATTTCATACCGAAAACCGAGCGGGTTATAACGGTGGAGGATGCCGCGGAGTTACAACTCAATCAACCCAATCTGGTTTCACTCGAATCGCGTCCGGTGAATCTTGAGGGACGAGGCGCCATAACCATTCGTGAGCTTGTAAAAAATACCTTGCGCATGCGCCCAGATCGAATTGTCGTCGGTGAGTGTCGTGGTGGTGAGGCGCTCGACATGCTTCAGGCTATGAATACCGGGCATGACGGTTCGTTAACCACGGCGCATGCCAACAGTCCGAGAGACGCCCTGTCCAGGCTTGAGGTCATGGTGCTCATGGCGGGTATGGACTTGCCGGTGACGGCGATTCGAGAGCAGGTGGCATCCGCTGTGGATATTATTGTCCAGCAGACCAGGTTTTCCTGCGGTTCGCGGAAAATTACAAAGATAACCGAAGTAACCGGTATTGAGGGGAGCACCATACAGCTCCAGGATATCTTTGTCTTCAAGCAACAAGATGTCGATGAAAACGGCAAGATCCGGGGTCGGTTTCAGGCCACGGGGTTTATACCGACCTTTTTTGAGGAGTTAAAGGTCATAGGTGTGCCGGTTGACTTGACGATATTCGGTGGCCAGTCTCTGGAGGCGTATCGCTAATGTCGATCGGCATCATCCTCGCACTGTGTTTTTTCGGTCTCGTACTGCTTGCCTGGCTACTGATCAACTGGAGTTTGCACGGTTTTAATCGCTATCAAGCGGTATTTACCGAAAATACGGGCCAGAAACTGGAAAATTTGTATCTGTTCGTCGATACGAAAAAGGTCTTTTTGTTCAATGTTGCGGCATGGCTCTTGGCCCCCTTGCTTGTCTATCTGACAACCAGATCGATTTTCTACCTTGTCATGGTCACTGTCGTGTTGATCAGCATTCCAAAATTCCTTTGGTATCGTTTGGAAACACGACGAAAAGCCCAATTCATTGAAGCCTTACCTGATGCGCTTGCGCAAATCGCCGGAGGGATGAGCGCCGGCCAGACCTTTGTTTCAGCGCTTGAAGGCATGGTAAAGGAGTCGAAGGGGCCAATCAGTCAAGAGTTTTCCCTGGTGTTACGCGAACAGAGGTTGGGAAAGTCACTGTCGGAAGCCATGGAAAATCTGGGAGAACGGATTATGGCCGAAGAGCTGGATCTGGTAATAGCAGCAACTCAAATCGCCAATGAAGTAGGTGGTAATTTATCTGAGATATTTCACAGGCTATCAACGACATTGCGGCAAAAAATGGAAATGGAGGGAAAGATAAAGGCCTTGACATCACAGGGCATACTTCAAGGATGGGTAGTTGGATTGCTGCCTTTTTTTATTATGGTTGCACTCTATTTCGTTGACCAACAGAACATATCTCCAATATTTTCAAATTTGTTGGGCTGGATCTTTCTGGGAGTGATCTTCATCAACGAGGCCATCGGTGGGCTGATGATTCGAAAGATCGTCACCATCGACATTTAACCCGTCTGTTCAGAATGCATGGAATAGAACACAATGGAACTGTTGGTCATTAGCTTGCTGTTGGGTCTCATCCTGGGCCTGATTGTCTGGAACACTTACCGTTTGTTTTCGGTGATCCCGGATGAAGATCGCTCCTACCTGGATCGTCCGCCACTGGGTTACCGTCTGACATGGCCGATGATCAATGCATTCACCTATTATCTGGGGTGGCTGGCCTCGCAAAACTACCGCATGGTCACTCAAATGCGGCTAAAAAAGGCCGGAGTCGACTACATGTTAAGCCCCGTGCAGTTTCTGGCGGGCAAGGTGATAGGGGCTGTAGCGGCGGCCCTCTTTGCCTACCTCATGCTAAGCATGTTGCACAGTCAAGCCTGGTATACCCTGCTAATTGGCGTCATTGCGGGCTTCTACTATCCGGAGTTGTGGCTGCGCGAGGTCAATGAAGCGCGCAACAAACGAATCATCCGGGACCTGCCTTTCTATCTGGATGTGATTATTTTATCGGTCGAAGCGGGCACGAACTTTATCGGCGGACTCCAGCAAGCGATCAGTAAAGCGCCCGATGGACCTCTCCGACAGGAATTTGGTCGGGTGATTCGAGATATCCGCTCTGGCAAGCCTCGAGCGGAATCCTTGCGTGACCTCTCGGACCGGGTAGACGGTGAAAGCATGCGCCGTGTGGTGAGCAGTATCATTCAGGCGGAAAAAAGCGGGTCCAGTCTGGGCCCTGTGCTCAAGGCGCAGGCCGATCAGTTGCGCTCGGCGCGTTTTCAGAAAGCGGAGAAGATGGCCATGGAGGCCCCGGTAAAACTATTGGGTCCGTTGGTCATGTTTATCTTTCCAAATACCTTTCTGATCATCATCTTCGTCATACTCAGCAGTGCAATTCAGAAAGGGGTTTTAACCTGGTCCGTCTTCAGACCAATCGTGTGGGCATTTTATTGGCCGGGCTAAGGATATAAATAGCAATGAAGCATTCTCAAAATACATCAAGGATCGTCTCTTTTGCAGCGGGGGCGTTGTGTTGTTGCTTAAGCGCCTGTAACGGGGGCGATGATCAGCTACCGCCAGGTACACGTGTATCAATATCACCCAGTTCATATACCTGGACGGTCACTGAAAATCTTGATGAACAGGGTAATTGTGAGATTTCTCAAGACAGATATCAGGACATGATCGCTTACATTACCGTTACAGATTCATCTGGGCGACCCATAGGAGAAGCGGATTTGCAACTCTATCTATCGCCATCGAACAGCACATCACCGCCTCAATGGAATAACCGGTACATTTTCTATTTGTATGACGATTTTAACGGTAATGGGGTAGTTGACCACCCACAGGAGTTGGTTAGCGGTACGGGAGAGCCGATCCTGTACGAAACGAACACAGAAAAATATCACGGTACTAAAATCATGATTGTTCGGACAAACACTTCATGTGGCGGATTTCTTGGAACTTTGCATGCTTATGCAGGTGACGGTTCCGCTACGATGGAGATCTCTACGCAGGCTGAACAGCTCGATGAACAATAAACGCGATGACAACACGATGAAGTGGATCAGTTTGTACAAATTCGGCAGAGACGGCCAAAGGCTGGGCCGTCCACTTGGATTGACAATAGTGCTGGCAGACGGCTTTTTCAGTCGACTCAGAGGGTTATTGGGGACCAAGGGGCTTGCCGCTTCAGAGGGTTTGCTTATGACGCGTTGCTCCAGGGTTCACACGATCGGAATGCGCTACACACTTGATCTGGTATTTCTGGATCAATCTTGCCAGGTGGTCAAATGTTGCGAATGCGTCAAACCTTACAGAACCGCCGCCGCACGAGGTGCCTACTACACATTGGAATTAAGTGAAGGGGCCATTCGCCGACATGATATTTCAGTAGGTGATCGGGTCAGTATTTTTCAAGGAGCGCCTTAATGACAAAAGCTGTTAACAGGGTGCGGATCACGGTGCTGGCTGTGTTGGTGATCGTTCAGTGCGGGTGCAGCAGCACACCGGAGAAAACCAAGGCTTTTACCCGTTTGGAAATGGCCGATCATGCCTACGCCCAAGGACGATGGGTCGAGGCCGAACAGCACTATCAGGCAATCACACAGCAGGTGCCCAACGATTTTTACGCCTGGTTCCGGATGGGCAATGCGAGGTTACGTCAGGGCAATGTGGACGCGGCGATTTCTGCCTATCAAGCGGGACTGCAACGCGATAGCCGCCAGCCCAAGCTGCAGTACAACCTGGCCGAGGCCTATTTGCGGCTGGCTTACCGCTCAATGCAATCGGCCTACGAACTGAGTACGGCCACCGGGGCAGA
>JARRQF010000164.1:0-17516 GCA_037382065.1 Candidatus Thiodiazotropha sp.
TATATGGCTTGCCCGGCAGTTGGAGGTCGAGGAAGTTGGTGTAATAGCCTACGCTAGTTTTTTTGTTTTTTTAAGTTCCTCTCTTGTGGACATGGGGTTTGCAGCGGCATTAATTCAGAAAGACTCCATATCTCGAGAGCATATTGAAAGTGTGTTTTTTGTCAATTTAGCAATTGGCATTACACTATTCGCCGCCATATTGATATGGGCAGATAGTTTAGGTTTGTTACTAAACGAACCCATGCTTAGTGGTGTTCTGCAACCTCTTTCAGCAAAGTTTCTATTTGGTGCGGTTGCTGCCGTTCCAATGGCCTTGTTAAAAAGAAACATGATGTTTAAGGAAATGGCAATAATCAATACACTAAGTTTGTGTGTTGGTACGTTGGTAGGCGTTTTTATTGTAATGAAGGGAGGAGGAGTTTGGGGGTTAATCGCTCAGCAATTACTACTTGGCGTAATGCAAGCAATTGGATATATGTATGTAAATGGTAGTAGCTTCAATATCTCATTCAAGTATGCTGCTTTGAAAGAATTATTGCAATTTTCAGTGCACTCATTTTCAATAAGAATGATTGGTGCGGCTAATCAGCAAGGGACTAACTTTATTATTGGTTATCTTATGGGTACTGCAACATTAGGTGTATTTAGTGTAGCTAATCGTATTCACCAAACATTGAATTTGCTTTTGCATGAAGTTGTTTCACAGGTGCTCTTTCCAGTATTTTCGAGTATTCAAGATGATCGTAAGAGAATTTCAAGTGCGCTATTCACTATTAATAAAGGAACAGGGTATCTATTATTTCCTATATATTTATTTCTTGTGATTTCTGGGCAAGATATGGTAATAACATTGGTTGGTGATAGGTGGTCAGAAAGTGGACGTGTGCTTTCAATATTAGCCATCGGCGGTCTTTCCACAACAATCGTCTATACAACAAGTACTTTGATCGTTTCAATTGGTAGACCTGATGTGATTAACTATTTAAATTCGCTCGGTACAATTGGAAAGCTTTGCGTATTTTCTCTATTTTCATATGCAGGACTAGCAACTGCGTCGATAGCATGGATTGTATTTCTTGCAGTTATGTTTCCAATACGTATGTATTACTTTAAAAAAGTATATGACTATGAAATAGGGAAATATATTCATCCATTTCTTAAGCCATTAACACTTACTTTCGTGTCAGGTATGGTTACTTTTCTAATGCTCGAAACGTTTAGTTTTACAGAAGGCCTAAACAGGTTTCTATTTTCTCTTCTTGTGTTCTTTGCAATATATTCGATTTTGATCGTTATGCTTTCAAAAGATGATCTAAGTAATGGTTATAAACTAGTGCTTAACAGTAAAAAATGAAGTGTCGCTAACCTATGATGATGCAGAAGAGTTATCTATCATTATATTGAGCTATCAGAGAGGCGATCGATTAGCTTGTATCCTAGTGTAAGATCATTTGAATCACTTGAATCAACAAGTGAAGATATATGGTTGTCGGTGATCAATAATGGGTGCCGTCCCTTTAGTCCGGAATTCGGATAAATGCAAGAAGAAAGGTCATCTGAAACTACGCCATTATTTTTATTTGCGATAAATAGATTTCTATTTCGACTTGAAAAATAGATATCGTCAGGTTTTTCTAGAATTATATCAGGTAGTCTTTTCTCAAAGGCTGAGCTGGAGTATGTATCTCGATAAGGCACTGCCATCATGTTATATTTCTTTACTTCAGGCGTAGAGTTTATATTGTTCATGATTTGTTGGAGAATGGTATCACGATTGCGGGTATTTACCGTGCCTGAAAATCGTTCATCATTAAGATAAATGCCAGCTATATTACCTGAATCATAAAACGTACCAAATGCCTTTGTCTGTTTTTTATTGAACGAGGTTATTGGGGTTAGCTTGCTTTTAATACTATGATTGATATTTAAAGAGCTGGTTGTTCGATTATAATGGCGTTTTAAGAGCCCCGTTCCTCGCCGGAGAAACTTAGCTGAAAAGTTGACCTCATTTAAGAAGCCTAAGTCTCTTAATAGAATGTCTGTATTACCTTCGTGAGCGAATGGTGCTGTGCTGTGATCAGAAACTATAATAAAGTGCTTTGGTTGCAAGGTCTCAAATATCTTCTTTATTAAGTTATCCAGATACTGCATGTATTCAAAAATGAGCTGAGAACCGTTTTCTTGCGATGAATTATTTTTAATGTCAGATTGGTAGTCAATGATGTTTTTGTAGGCAAGAAAGAATAGCTCAACTGTGAGTTTTTCAATAAAGAGGCCGATATCAGGTTTTATGGTTGTGCTAAGTTCAATGAAATTGTTAACGTAAGTAGTTGTCGCTTTTTTTAATATATTGATGTAGTTGGATAGTGAGCCAAATTTTAATGGTGCTCTGAACATGACATCAGGAACGTAGTTATTTTTTATTAAAATTTTCCTGATTTCATCTGATGAGACTAGCGAAGTTGGAATTCCACTGAAAGAAAATTTACCACCACCACCTCCTGAAATGAAAAAGCCATTAACCTGCGGTGCGGGGTAACAGGTTGGGAGATTCTGCATTCCAACACTGAAACCTTTCGAATTCAAAAGAGTCCAGAGTGGATTTATGCTTTGGTTATGGTTGGATGTGTCTGTGCAGCTAAATGCTGGCGTAAACTCAAAACTACCATTTAAACGTGGGTATTGGTAAAGTCCGCCAGACTCGCTGCCGTGTTTTCCTATAAAGAGTTCAGCCCAGCCACGGCTAAATAGGTCTTCGGTAAGCGATATGGCACTATTGCTATCCCGTAAAGATGTAAGGAAAGGCATCGTTGTCTTATTTAATAAAAAATCGCCAGCCCCATCAATGCCGATAATTAATAGTTTCATTCTTTATGGATATGCTAATTGAAATGCCACTGATTATATTAAGTATCTGTTATTAAATAAACATCGTTTTAACTGCTTGTCGATCCGATTAGTAAAAATGGGGGCTTGGTCAAGTATTTGGTCTTTAAACCTAAAAAGATCAGTTGGACGGCGTGAAGAGTGCGCTTGTGGTGGTGCAGGGCAAGGGTCGCTCCTGCACATCCATGTGCCCGCGACACGGGTGCATCCATGCACGGCGCACAACGACGCGGAATAGCCCGCTATTCCAAGGAGTTGCAACGCCGCCATGTGCCGCCACAAGCGTGCCATTCACGTTGTAGCGTGATTCACCCAGTAGGTGACCATAACCATCGAAGCTATTTTTTCAAAATCAGAAACTTGTTATTAGAATGGAGCGGTCAACTGATTTTTTTAGGTTTAAATAAATGGAAAACTATCTAGTTCTACTGCTGTAGGTGATTCTTTTGGGTCCGTTAGCAAGTAATTTTCTTTCTCCTGCGCTATCAATTGCGTAAGCAATAAAATCAACTGAGCAAAAAACAGAATAGTGGAATGCAGGTTTTTGTATTGTTGTTACTTTACAAACATCATAACTATCATTTACATAATCAGCATCCCAAGCTTCTGGGACTGTTGCTCGCCATCCACTCTTTTCTAAGATATCCTTGGCTATATTTGCGTCGGGCCGATGGGTGCCTGTCCTGATAGCAGCAATATATCTGTATGGTCTGGATCCTTGTGTTGCTCTCGCATACAAATGTACCCATATGGGGTAGGATGGGTAGTCAGGGTTATGTGCCCAGCCAGCTGCTTGGCGTGTCATTTTATACATAAGGTGTTTGTATCCGATAGCTTGTTCTGGTGATATAGAATCAAAAGAACCAATCGGCAACCGATTCTCGGAGGCAGCCTCTAAGGGTTGAGATGTTTCACTACTGTTGGCTGGGCTAGGTTCGTATGTGTCGCTAGAATATTGCGATATCCATGCAATTCCTGCTTCGCGCAATCCGTCTAGTAGCGTATTGTATCGCTCAGATGAATCAAGTGTCTCGTTTTCAGGTATTTGTAGATCAATAGTGTCTTTTACGCCAGCATATTCGAATTCTATACTTCCAGTTGAGTTGGTTTGATCCCAGAAAAGGTGACCGATGGTCTCCTGGGACTGGTGGTTATATAGAATTGCTTCAAATTGATTTTTTGTGTCTAGCAGCGCTCCAACAGCTAAATAATCTCTATTGATCTCGCTAATATGTTCTCTGTTAATCGTTGAGTTTGCGACTGATTGTGTCTTGCTCTGTGGTATTTCTGAAGTTGCAGTGTCTCCTGCCCTGCACTGAGCAGAGGCGGATGCCATGAGTAATGACAGTACTAAATAGGACCACTGTCGTAGAAAAAATCCGTTTTTCATGCTGATTTCCATGTTATCTGTATGTCTGTTCCGCACATTTTGATAGGGTTATCCAAGTGTTGAGTAAGTTTAATAACAATTCAAAAGGCTTAACTGAGTATGAGTAGAAGAAGCCAGAATAGCTTCACTGCTAGAGGGCATATTTCCATATTATGTCAAATTCCTTTATAATTCAATGCTAGCATAAATACTCAGGCAGCAAAAGTGTAAAGCTTACCTTCCCATATTACCCATTATAATCCTGGGTGTTGTAATGCTTTATAGTAGAGACCACAAAAGACTAAAGCTGTTCCAATACACGTTCTCCAACCAGAGTCCGTCGCCAGCCATTCAGGATAGGCAGTTCCCGATCACCTGTCACAAGTCGTTCAAGGTCGCGACGGTTGATCAGGAGAGCGAGAGGGATCTCTTCTTCTTGGGCTACCTGGTGAACATACTCCAATAGGTGATCCGCAGTTTTAGCTTGTTCAGAAGAGAGTTGGGCTGGACGCGCCTTGCTGATTGGCCACTGAGATTTTGGGACATTCTTATTGTCAGCGATCAGCTTAAGAAGCTCATCTCCGCAGTGTTTGATACTGCCAGGTTCGAGTCCACGGATACCCTGTAGGCTTGTTAGGTCGTCAGGTTGACGACGCGCCAGTTCCAGTAAGACTTCGTCCTTAACTATCCAGCGACGGGGGCGGTTAGCTCGTTCAGCCTTAACCTCCCGCCAAGCTGCCAATGCTTGTAGTACGGCCCTGTTTAACCCTTTGGTGCGATGAAGTCCACGGATACGTTTCCACATCTGATTTGGTGGGTTAACGTAGTTGGAGGGATCGCTTAATTTTTCAATTTCTTCCTCCATCCAGGTGTGCCGTTGCCGTTCTTGTAGCTGTTTTTTTAGTATGACATAGATCTTTTCCAGATAGATGACGTCGTCCAGGGCATAGCGTAGCTGAGCTTTATGTAAGGGGCGCTGGGACCAGTCGGTGCGGGTGTGTCCCTTCTCCAGTTCTTGTCCAAGCAGCTGTTCAACAAGGTTGGCATAGCCGATATGCTCTCCAATTCCCAGTAGCGCGGCGGCAGTCTGGGTGTCGAACAGGCTTGTGGGAAGTTGCCCCCAATTCTGATGGAAAATCTCCAGGTCCTGATACCCTGAGTGGAAGATCTTTACCACATTCGGGTCTGCAAAGATATTGAGTAGAGGGGTTAGTTCTTTCAGGGCCAGGGTATCGATGCAGGCGGCTAATTCCCCATTACAAAGTTGTATCAGGCAAAGCTCAGCTGCGTAGGTTTTCTCACGTAAGAATTCGGTGTCCAATGCGAGCCAGGGGCTGTGCTGGATCTGATTGCACAGCTCCTGTAATTGACTGGGTGTATCGATATAGAGTTCTTGCATAGCTACCATTGGTTCTTGATATCAGGAGCACAGGATAGCATTCATCGCTGATATTGACAGGTTTCCTGCGATTAAAAAATTCCGTTATTGAATCCCTCAGGTAGGATTACTTTGACTTGCAGGTTGGGACTGTATTAGACTTCGCGCGAAATAATCTTGCTTTAGTTGGTTATTGATTAATTGATAGTAGCAAGTTATTGAATACGCAGATTGCAGCATTGAATTGGTCATGTGATTGCAACTGTCCACAGTTTAGTTAGGGCCAGCATTAAAGGAGCTGGCTTTTTATTTTCAAGTGGCCTCTCGTATGGGCCACCACTGATGAGGAAGTGAACTTATGCCTATTATTTCTCTCCCCGATGGTTCTCAACGTAGCTTTGATTCAGCAGTGACCGTTTATGATGTCGCAGCAGATATCGGTCCTGGGCTGGCCAAAGCGGCGATGGCTGGTCGAATCAATGGAAAGCTTGTCGATACCACTTATCTCATTGGAAATGATTGTGAACTCGCTATCATCACCAGTCGGGATGAAGAGGCCTTGGAGCTACTACGTCATGATGCTGCCCATGTAATGGCGCAGGCAGTTCAAGAGCTCTATCCCGGAACTGAAGTGACTATTGGACCGGCTATTGCAGATGGGTTCTATTACGATTTTGCTCGTGACGAGGCCTTTACTCCGGATGATCTGAAAAAGATCGAGCAGAGGATGCATGAGATTGTTAAACGCAATCTACCTTTGCAGCGTGAGATCTGGGATCGGGATGAAGCGATGAAAACCTTTGAGTCGATCGGTGAGAAGTACAAAGTCGAGATCATCCGGGAGTTCATTCCTGAGGGTGAAGAGGTCTCGATCTATCGCCAGGGTGACTGGTTTGATGTCTGCCGAGGTCCCCATCTTCCAAATACCGGCATGTTGGGCAAGGGCTTCAAATTGATGAAAGTAGCTGGAGCCTATTGGCGCGGTGATTCCAATAATGTGATGTTACAGCGCATCTACGGTACAGCTTGGCGGGATAAAAAAGAGCTGAATGCCCATCTGCATCGCCTGGAAGAGGCTGAAAAGCGCGATCATCGCAAAATCGGCAAGGCTCTGGATCTCTTTCATACCCAGGAAGAGGCTCCGGGGATGGTCTTCTGGCATGATAAGGGCTGGCAGATTTATCTTACCATTCAGCAATATATCCGTAACAAGTTAAGGAATCATGGTTATCAGGAGGTTCATACACCTCAGGTACTCGACCGCAGTTTGTGGGAGAAGTCAGGCCATTGGGAAAAATTCCGAGATGATATCTTTGTCACTGAAACAGATGACAGGGTTTATGCCATTAAACCGATGAACTGTCCGGCCCATATCCAGATCTACAACCATGGCCTGAAAAGTTACCGGGATTTGCCGCTGCGCCTAGCGGAGTTTGGTTCGTGCCATCGTAATGAACCCTCCGGTACACTGCATGGGTTGATGCGGGTGAGAAATTTCGTTCAGGACGATGCCCACATCTTCTGCAGCGAGGATCAGATTCTCTCAGAAGTTCAGGCATTCAATAGTCTGCTGCTGGAAGTTTATAAAGACTTTGGCTTTGATGAGGTCTTGATTAAGCTATCCACCAGGCCAGAAAAAAGGGTTGGATCAGATGAGGTGTGGGATAAATCAGAGAAAGCACTTGAAGATGCACTGAATCAGCAAGGACTTGATTGGGAGTTGCAGCCAGGCGAGGGAGCTTTCTATGGGCCAAAAATTGAGTTTTCGCTGCGTGATTGCCTAGAACGGGTCTGGCAATTGGGTACGATCCAACTCGATTTCTCCATGCCGAAACGGTTGGGAGCGACCTATATTGCTGAGGATAACAGTAAAAAAGAGCCTGTCATGTTGCATCGAGCAATCCTTGGTTCGCTGGAGCGTTTTATCGGAATTTTGATTGAACACTATGCAGGAGCGCTACCTCTTTGGCTTGCCCCCATTCAGGTTGTTTTGCTGAATATCACCGATCGGCAGGCCGAATATCTGCAAGATTGTCTCAAATCCTTACGAGATAACGGTTTTAGAGTAGAATCGGACTTGAGAAATGAAAAGATTGGCTTTAAAATCCGCGAGCATACGTTGATGCGCGTGCCCTATCTGTTGGTCATCGGTGATCGGGAGATGGAAGAGGGTGCTGTGGCGGTGCGTACACGAAAGGGGGAGGATCTCGGCGTAATGCCGCTGGGCGATTTCATCGAACGCTTACGTGAGGAAGCCACGCAACGTGTAAACTGAGTGGTAAAGCACTGGATAGTCTGGTGCTTTTTCTGCTTTTAGAGTTTGAACTTTTTGGAGGAACCGGCTATCGCTGCTGTTAAAAAGCACCGTCTGAATGATGACATTACGGCAACACAAGTAAGGCTCATTGGAGCTGATGGTGAACAAGTTGGTGTTGTATCACTTGAGGAGGCCCGTCAGGCAGCTCGAGAAGCAACACTCGATTTAGTGGAGATTGTGCCAAACGGGGAACCCCCGGTTTGCCGCGTCATGGATTACGGCAAGTTTCTGTTTGAATTAAAGAAAACGAAGCAGGCCGCAAAAAAGAAGCAGAAGCAAGTCCAAATCAAAGAGATCAAATTCAGGCCAGGGACAGGTGATGGGGATTATCAGGTAAAACTGCGCAACCTGATACGTTTCCTAGAAGATGGGGATAAGACCAAGGTAACTATGAGATTCCGAGGTCGTGAGCATGCACACCGTGAATTAGGTTTGGAACTTCTTGAAAGGGTTGAAAAAGATCTGGCTGAATATGGCCAGGTGGAACAGAAACCCATGATGGAAGGCCGCCAGATGGTGATGGTGTTGGGCCCCAAGAAAAAGTAACCAATTTTTTACGCCATAAAGGCGTCACAAATAGCGGAGTTTAGAAACAATGCCTAAGATTAAGACTAATCGTGGTGCGGCCAAACGGTTCAAACGCACTTCGTCCGGTTCGTTCAAGCGTAATTGCTCTCATCGTCGTCATATTCTAACCAAGAAGAGTACCAAGCGGAAACGTCAACTACGTTCACCCAATACAATCGCAAAGTGCGATGCGGCGATCGCCCGTCGTATGATGCCTTACGCTTAACCTAACGAATTGGATTTGAATCATGTCTAGAGTAAAACGTGGTGTGCAAGCACGCGCCCGCCATAAAAAGGTGCTTGATGAAGCTAAGGGTTATTACGGTGCCCGTAGTAAAGTCTATCGAGTTGCAAAGCAGGCTGTCATTAAGGCTGGTCAATATGCCTACCGTGACCGCCGCCAGAAAAAACGCCAGTTTCGCGCCCTATGGATTGCCCGTATCAATGCTGGTGCCCGTGATAATGGCCTCTCATATAGCCGCATGATTAATGGTCTGCATATCGCCAATATCGAAGTGGATCGTAAGATGTTGGCCGATCTGGCCGTCAATGATAAAGCGGCATTTAGCGTGTTGGCAGAACAGGCCAAGGCTGCTCTTTCCAGCTAAGTGACTGACGTGATGTTCGGTTAGGGGCGGGGAAGTAAATAATCATCCAAAGATTGCGCTGGATTTTGTCCCGGATTCTAGGCGCACAAAGGGGAGCATAGCTGTTTTACGTGACCCTTTGCGCGACAACGAAGCTGGGGCAAAAGAGAAGTAAGATTGTATGATTATTTAACCTGAAAAGATCAGTTGAGGTTAAAAAGTTTGATGGACGAATCCACACTGGATATTGATGGTCTGATAGAGGCTGTAGAAAGCGCTGTGGCGCAAGCAGACAGCCTGCCCGTACTTGATGAACTCCGCGTTAATTATTTGGGTAAGAGTGGTTTATTGACCTCTCAGTTAAAAAAACTGGGTACTCTGCCAGCAGAGCAGAGACCACAAGCTGGACAGGCGATCAATAAGGCCAAGCAAATTCTACAGCAGATCTTTGAGGCTCGTCGGGGGGAGCTTGAGGCGCAAGTGTTGGCGGCACGTCTCGCCTCAGAAAAGATCGATGTGACCCGTCCGGGGCGTGGTTTGCAGCGGGGTGGTTTACATCCGGTGACACGCACTTTGGATCGTATTGAGCAGCTGTTTACCCATGCTGGGTTTGAGGTGATGGAAGGGCCAGAAATTGAGGACGATTACCATAATTTTGAAGCGCTCAATATTCCCGATCACCATCCTGCAAGAGCAATGCACGATACCTTCTATTTCGATGCCCATCTGTTACTGCGTACACACACCTCACCAGTGCAGATTCGTACCATGGAGCAGGGTGATCCACCGCTAAAGTTCATTGCACCAGGTCGAGCCTATCGATGTGATTCTGATTTGACTCATACCCCTATGTTTCATCAGGTGGAAGGCCTTCTTGTCGACCAGAATGTCTCATTTGCTGATTTGAAAGGAGTACTGTATGACTTTCTCCGGAGCTTCTTTGAGCGTGAGTTAAAGCTGCGTTTTCGCCCATCCTACTTCCCCTTTACCGAGCCTTCTGCGGAAGTTGATATTGAGTGCGTGATGTGTGGTGGTAAGGGTTGCCGAGTGTGTAGCCATACTGGCTGGCTTGAGGTATTGGGTTGCGGCATGATTCATCCCGAAGTCTTTCGCCATGTTGGTATTAACAGTGAAAAATACACAGGGTATGCCTTTGGAATGGGAGTTGAGCGTTTGACTATGTTGCGCTATGGGGTTAATGACCTTCGACTGTTTTTTGAGAATGATCTGCGTTTCCTTAAGCAGTTTGCATAAGCTTCAAGTTGGAGAGAATGGTAGAGATCAATGAAATTTAGTGAAGCTTGGTTAAGGGAGTGGGTTAATCCAGAGGTGACGACTCAGGAGTTGGCTGATCAGTTAAGTATGGCTGGTCTTGAGGTCGATTCCGTTGAGCCGGTGGCTTCGGTGTTTGATGGGGTTGTGGTGGGCGAAGTCGTCGAACGCAACCCTCATCCCGATGCAGATAAACTGAGTGTTTGTCTTGTTAATGCTGGTCTGGATGAGCCGTTGCAGATCGTTTGTGGGGCACGCAATGTCGCCGCTGGAATGCGAGTTCCTGTGGCGACTGTTGGTGCTCGGTTGCCAGGAAACTTTAAAATCAAAAAGGCCAAATTACGCGGAGTAGTGTCATTGGGTATGATCTGCTCGGCAAGCGAACTGGGTTTGGCGGATAGTTCCGAAGGTATTATGTCGCTACCGGCTGATGCGCCGATTGGCGAGGATTTTCGCCATTATCTTAAATTGGATGATCAATCGATTGATGTCGATCTTACCCCTGATCGAGGTGACTGTTTAGGGTTAATTGGTATTGCTCGCGAAGTTGGCGTGATTAACCGATGTCCTGTCAATTATCCAGAGATTGAGCCTCAGCCCTCGGTGATCGATGATCAAATGACTGTCGATCTGGATGCTGATCAGGCTTGTCCTCGCTATTTGTGCCGAGTGGTGCGTGGTGTTGATGTGAATGCTGAAACACCACTCTGGATGCAGGAGCGTCTACGCCGCAGTGATATCCGCAGCCTTGGTCCTGTTGTGGATGTAACCAACTATGTTTTATTGGAGCTGGGGCAACCCATGCATGGCTTCGATCTGGATAAGATTGACGATCAGATTCGGGTTCGCATGGCGCAAAGCGGCGAGAAATTGACGCTTATCGGAGGCCAAGAGCTTGAGCTGTGTGACGGGTCTCTGGTGATTGCCGATGCCAGGCGTCCCATCGCCTTAGCCGGAATCATGGGAGGGGAGGAAACAGCCGTCTCCGAGACTACTCAGAATGTTCTATTGGAGAGCGCCTTTTTTACGCCGACATCAATAAGCGGTAAGGCACGTGCTTACGGTCTGCATACCGATTCATCACATCGCTTTGAACGTGGAGTCGATCCACAATTGCAGGCGAAAGCCATGCAGCGAGCATCAAAACTGCTGATTGACATTGCGGGTGGTGAGTTGGGACCGGTAAAAGAGGTTAGCAATGAGCAGATGGTTGAGGAACGGCCACTGATTTCACTTCGCTTGCAACGGGTTAACATGCTACTGGGTATCGAAATTGATCGGACTGAAGTTAGCGACATCCTGATGCGATTGGGTATGGATATAAGCGATACAGATGAGGGTTGGCAGGTGAGGGCGCCAAGTTGCCGCTTTGATATTGCTATTGAAGAGGATCTAATTGGGGAAGTTGGGCGTATTTATGGTTATGCCCAGATTCCGGTTCGTCGTGGTGTCTCCTCAATAGTCGTAATGAATCGTCGTCGGGAGACCGATTTCAGTCTTAATCGGGCCAAGCAGTTGTTAGTGGGGCGGGATTATCAAGAGGTTATCACCTATAGTTTTGTCAGTCCTGAGATTGAGAAGATGGTTGATCCTGATGCCAGCTACATCAGACTCGCCAATCCTATCTCCGCTGATATGTCGGTGATGCGTACCTCTCTTTGGCCTGGGTTACTGCAAACAGCCCTCTATAATAAGGCACGTCAGCAGTCGCGAGTACGAATTTTTGAGTCTGGGTTGGTATTTCGGCAGGGAGAGTCGATTGAGCAAAAGATGATGCTAGGTGGCTTGGTCTCAGGTGATCGTCTTGCAGAACAGTGGGGCAGTCAGAGTTCACGTGTTGATTTTTATGATATCAAGGCAGATGTTGAGGCATTATTGAGTCTGACAGGATTAGATCAGGGAGTGAGTTATGCTGTATCTACTCATCCGGCGCTTCACCCTGGTCAGTGTGCTGAGATCCTGTTGCGGGATCAACCAATTGGCATGCTGGGAATGTTGCACCCTGAATTGGAGCAGAAGGGTACGACATTTGTGTTTGATCTTGAGCTGGATAAACTGGTTGATGGACAGCTTCCCACCTTCGAGGGACTATCAAAATACCCCTCTATTCGTCGTGATATTGCTGTCGTGGTCGATGAGTCGGTTAGTTTTGAAACAATTAGGAACCTTATTCGTGATGAAGCCAGCAAAAATATTACAGACATTCTCTTGTTTGATGTCTATACTGGTGAAAACATAGATTTGGGTCGAAAAAGCCTCGCATTGGGATTGATTTTACAGGAAAAATCGCACACCCTTACGGATACGGAAGTGGATGAGGTGGTCGGCGCTGTACTTCATCGTTTGGCTAAGGAAATAGGCGCGAAACTGAGAGATTAGAGCGATATGGCACTCACAAAAGCAGAGATGGCTGCCAAGCTTTTTGATGAGCTTGGATTAAATAAACGCGAGGCCAAGGAGATGGTGGAGATGTTCTTCGAAGAGATCCGCCTATCGTTGGAGCGTGGAGGGCAGGTGAAACTTTCCGGTTTCGGAAATTTTGATTTGCGTGAAAAGAAACAAAGACCTGGTCGCAACCCCAAAACCGGTAAGGAGATCCCTATCTCTGCTCGCCGTGTTGTTACTTTCCGACCTGGACAAAAACTTAAGGCACGAGTGGAAGCCTATGCTGGATCCGAGCAGCAGTAATTCAGACCTGCCCGCTATACCGGGTAAACGTTATTTTACGATTGGTGAGGTGAGTGACCTTTGTCAGGTTAAGCCGCATGTTTTGCGCTATTGGGAGCAAGAGTTTCCTCAACTTAAACCTGTTAAGCGACGGGGCAATCGACGTTACTATCAGCGTCATGATGTTCTCATGATCAGGCAGATTCGTAGCCTTCTCTATGAGCAAGGCTTTACGATTGGCGGTGCTCGTCAGCAACTTTCAGGTGAGTCTGCGAAAGAGGATTTGCAGCAGAGTCAACAGATCATCAAGCAATTACGTGGTGAACTGGAAGAAGTTCTGCAAATTCTTAAAAGGTAAGGGCTGGAGAAATAAATAATCACCCAATAAATCGAACTGCTCACCCGTTTTAGGAAATATCAAGAGCGGCTTGCCCGGTATCAGCGAGCTATGTTGCGTAAAATGAAGTTCAGTAGCAAGGGGAAGAAGGCGAAAGCCACGTCCGGAAGATGTACGCCTGCATTGCCATGTCCACAAAGAGTTCCTGCATATCAAATCAATGCCAATATTACTGATGCCGACAAAGTACGAACAAGTCATTCAAGCGATCAAGTCCGAACTGATGTGTCCGGGTGGTGAACTGGAACGCGAGGCTTATCGCTGGATTCAAGAGATGGGGCGTACGCATAGTGCCGCTTCGATCAAAATCATTGATTCGGGTTATGATGTTTCATCCTTTGGTCAACGCACGAATAGCTCGATCAATACAGCGGCATTTGATACCATCCAAAACTTCTTGGACTATCCCACCGGTGAATCCATACCCACATTCTGTTCCGGTGCTGGCATGGCAGCAGAGACTTGGGAGGATCGATTCCGTGAGTTTGTTCGAGACTACACCACCCGTTGGTTATCTGAACACGGCTTTGACCCGATGATTCATGATCAAGAGGGGGACGTGGACAATGAATTTATCGATGCGTTGGACCTATCGGATGCTAGTGAATATGCTTTTGTTGATCACATGGCTCAAAAGCCCTATCCGAGACTGATGTTGATCAGATGCTGATCAGTATCCGTTTGCGGGCACACCCCAAGCCTTACCAGAAGAGGATGTTAACTCATCCACTCATTGACATGGGCCGATTATCTGCATAGTATTGCCGTCTTTCCGGGCGTAGCGCAGTCTGGTAGCGCACTACAATGGGGTTGTAGGGGTCGGGTGTTCGAATCACCCCGTCCGGACCAAACAAAAGGGGTTGCTCTAACAGAGCAACCCCTTTTTTCTTAACCTAAAAAGATTAGGAGCCCGTTATTAGAGATGGGGCAGCCAACTGATTTTTTAGGATTAATGGTCTGTTGTCGTCAATCCCAGGCTTACCCAATCCTGCATGCCGCCACGATACCATTTCAGTTTGTATGTGGGGTATCCCAGTTTGATCAAGGTTTTGATGTTGATGGATGATTGAGGGCACCAGCTTCCATTACAGAACAATACCAGGGTTTTGGCATTACGGAAATCAAGCTGGCCATTAACATCCTGCACGCCAAGTTGATCGATCAGGATGTCATGCAGGGTTTCGGCTTCTGCTGATACCGCAAAGGTACCTTCTATTTCCACATTAATCTTATTCCAGGGGATATTGGTAGATCCAGGAATAGTGCCGCGAATTATCCAGTCAGGGGTGCGAGAGTCGATAACCATGACCTTGCGGTCGCCATTGCTTACTCTCTTCAGATAACCGAGTACTTCCAGCTCACCTACCGTCTCGATACCAGGTGCTACAACGGCTGGCTGAATGCAGAAGGGGGGGCAGTGACGCGATATTTTGGAAAAAGCTTTAGGTATTACTGCGTTTTTATCTGCCGAGCGGGTAATCATAACCTTCTCTCCGGCATGCATTACTTCGATCGACTGTAAGCCAGGGGTTATCTGATTACCTTCCTCTGCATGCAATTGCGCTGTGAATGCCACACAGTTGACGAGTGCGGTAAGCATGAGTGCTTTGACAAACTTCATTATGTCTTCCTCCTGTGGCGTTAGCCGTTATTTATAATGTAGATAAGAGGGCATCTTAAGCTCTTTCTGAGCTATCGCCTGTTCATAACCCAGGTGCCCTTGCTTAGCGGCTTTATTGGCGAGTTTGGCGGCAGCCACAAATTCACCTTGTTCTAGCAGGGATTTTGCTTCTTTGATCATTTTGCCAGTATCACGCCATTCGCCACCGACTTTCCCGGCCTGCTTTCTGGCCTCATCGGCTGCGTCGATCAGTTTTTGGACCTTGGCTGCCGATACTTCATTAGCCAGGGTGTAGGTTGTCATGCCGCTGCAAATAATGCCAGCCAGCAAGCTAAAGATGAGAACTCTCTTTTTGTGCATCGCTTTAACTCCGATCACTTAAATCTTGTACAGGTAAATTAGGGTGGGCCACTATTTTCTGGCGCCTGGGCCATTCAGTGGCAAGCCATTGCTCATGTAGGTTAGGAAGTATTCAAGATTGCGGTACTCCTCACCTTGTGCTTTAAATGGCTTGGCTCGAACCTGTTTATTACAGCCTGTGAAACGACGGTGCAGGGTGCCGACGGTGCCCCACTTTGAGCGATAGACAGGGAAATGAGTGGTATGCCCCAGCGCTGGACTGAGCACTTCAGTACGAAGTATCATGCCGGCATTTTGCAAATGACAGTTGGCACATGAGAAATTAAGCTGGCCGCGGCGTGTGTAGTAGAATTTTTTACCATCTTCATATGCCTGAAGTGCCGCTGGGTCGTCGCTGGGTATCTCCACGTTGGTGATCTGGCCACGAGATTCATAAGCGATATATGAGAGGATGTTATTAATTGGCCCCTTTTTGTATTTCAGTGGCTTTTCGCCGTTTGCTTCTCTACAGTTGTTAAGAGCTAAGGGTAAGGTTATAACCATGCCTTTTTGTTTGCTCCAATGCGGGTATTTTCCTGCAATGGCTGGCCCCTCAGGGAAGCACTCTTTGTAGGTTTTTCCGTTAGCAAAGGGAGTTTCCCACATACTCTGACCTTCGTCGATGAAGGGCTCATAGGGGGGGAATTCTTCAATTGCTTCCCAGTTCTCACGTCCGATAGGATCGATGGCATAAGCACCATTACTAAAATCAGAAGTCTCAACATTTGGAAAACGGTGTTTAAAGAAATTCTGGAATGCTGCCAGATCTTCTTCAGGAGTCGTAGCTTGTGCTGAAACAGCTAAGCTACAAGTAAAGACCAAAAAGGCCATTTTATGAAGTAGATATTTCATGTTCTTTCCATCCTCAAAGGCGGTGCAGTCATGGGAGATTTTCGTTGGACGGTATTTAAAGCGTCCAGACGTAATCAATAACTTTTTGTAAATCTGACTTTGAAAGAATGCCGTGTTTACCAAATGGTGGCATGGCGGATTCGGGGTTTTTAACAGTAGCATCCCAAACCTGTTGATATAGGGCTTCCTTTGATGAAAAGCGAGACTTCATTGCCGTTAACGCTGGGGCGATATTACCTGGAGAGGGTGCCTGATCGATGTAATGACAGGCGAGGCAATTCCCTTTTGTTCTATCGAAAGCGATGGCTTCTCCCTCTTTAATAATATCAGCTTCAGTAGCCAAGAGCGTGGGGGTGATCAGGAATTGGCTGGAAATCACGCCTAATACGCCAGTGATCCCTAACCACTTTTTTGTTTTGCCAGTCATTATTTCCTCCAGATGGGGTGAGTATATTTGTAACTTGTTGTTATTTAATCATTAATTTATTATTAGGAGCTTTCATGATTACACCAAGTTGCTTACTAGCCATTGTCTCTTCAGGGTGATTATTGGCATCTCTCATTGTGATCTCTCGAGATAAGCTATGTAAAGCCCCGAAAATATTGAAAATGATTGTGGTTTACCATGGTATGAATTAGGGAAAGTAGATGTTTCTTGAGTTGGATTAGGCCCCATTTATGAATGAGATAAAGCAAACGGCTTGGTATGTCTATATTTTACGTTGTGCCGATCAGACACTCTATACTGGGATTACCAATAATATTGATAGGCGATTATCTGAGCATAATCGAGGTGTAGGGGCTAAATACACTCGGGGGCGTGCGCCTGTTGAGCTGGTGTTTGAGGAGTTGGCAGATAGTAAAGGTGAGGCATTGCGACGTGAATATGCGATTAAAAAGATGAGTTCTGCCCAAAAAAAGAAGATCATCAAATATTACAAGCATTTGTGAAAAATCCCGATACATCCTACGGCATTATTGTTCTTTATTAGGTTTCACTGCGGATCCTAGTGTGGTGCTTCATACAAATTGACGGTTATAGCGTGACGCTAAGCGGTTAGCCGCTAGGCGCGTGCCGCCGGGAGTGGCTTCTCCCTTTCCAAGGCGCGCAACAACGCGGATGACCGCTTAGCGTCTCGCCCGAAGGGAAGCCTGCTCAGGCCAGGATACTGCGTTGCAATGCTTGAACCTAAAAAAATCAGTT
>JARRQF010000165.1:0-1698 GCA_037382065.1 Candidatus Thiodiazotropha sp.
TGGGAAAATCATCTTGAAGACCTTACTCCAATATACACTTCTCTTCATCTGCTGCCTGAGCCTGCCCCTCTCAGCTGCTGAGTCGCAAACGGAAAGTGACAAGAGCCTGGACAAACAGGTCGAAGGTCTAAAAAAAGCAACCATTGAATTAAACCGCGAGCTGTTTATCCTTGAGGAGGAGTTGCTATTCCCTGGTAACACCCAGGTCGCCATATTTCTCTCTCTCGATATTGGAAACTACTTCACATTGGATTCGGTACAGATTCAGATCGATAACAAAGAGCTCAATAATCACCTTTACACAGAGCGGGAACTCAAAGCCTTGCAGCGCGGTGGAGTACAACGCATCTATCTGGGCAATCTCAAGGCCGGCCCTCACGAGTTAGTCGCCTTTTTTACTGGAGTAGGCCCAAAGGGGCGAGATTACAAACGAGGCGCCACAGTTAACTTCGAAAAAGGTATTGGACCTAAATATCTGGAATTAAAAATAGTCGATAGCGTAGCACTGCAACAGCCGGACTTTGAAATCCGGGAGTGGGAGTAAAACAGGTGCAACTCCGCCTGATAGCCTCTCTTCTCCTCACGACCTGCCTCGCTCTTCCTCTTTCAGCAATGGCTGAAATCCGCACTGGGGAGCCTCAAGCATTGCGCGATCTACATTATGGTGAAGCCCTCTTCTATCTCTATCAGCAAGAGTATTTCCCTGCAATCGTGCGTTTGCTCGCAGCCAGAAAACAGGGGCTTATGAAAGCCTATGCCGATGAACCTGAACTTCTCTTAGGTGGACTCTATCTCGCCTACGGTATGCCAAATACCGCTGAATCCCTATTTAACCGAGTTTTAAGAAAGACTGCCACAACCGACATACAGAACCGGGCATGGTTACAATTGGGTAAATCACGCCATCGCAAAGGAGAGACTCAGGCGGCAAAGTCGGCATTGAATAAAATCAGCAATCATCAACCCGCCGAAGCAGAGGATGAAAAGCGTCAGCTACTGGGCTTAATCGATTTACAACAGAATAACCCTCAACAAGCGCTCCATAGCCTTTCAAACATTTCCAGCAATAGTGAATGGGCACTCTATGGGCAATACAACCAGGCGATAGCCCTATTGCGCAGTGATCAACAAGCAAAAGCGCTCGAAATATTAGAAATAATTGGTGATGGAATCGCAGAACAGGATAACGAAGAGACAAAAGCCATACGTGACCGCGCCAATCTCACTCGTGGCTATCTGTTGCTGGAAACCCAGCAACCAGAACCAGCGATCCGCGCTCTGCAGAAGGTGCGTCTCAAAGGCTCTGCCAGCAATCAGGCACTGTTAGGACTTGGATGGGCATCACTTCAGCTCGATAATAAAGAGCTGGCACTCGCTCCCTGGCAGCTACTCACCAAACGCAACCCAAGCGACCCTTCTGTGCTGGAGGCCAAGCTGGCAATTCCCTACGTTCTGGCCCTGCTTGAGGCAGAGCAGCAGTCACTGGAAGCCTATCAGGATGCGATCAGCACCTACGACAAATCACTACAAAGCGTCAACCAGATTATCCAACATATTACCCAGGGCGGCTTTCCCGATAACCTAATCGACAACGACAAGCCCTCAGAAAACGATAACAGTAATGACCCATTGCGGGCACTGCTCCCCTTCCTCCTCTCCGGCAATCGTTTCCAGGAGAGACTTCAGGACTACCAAGAT
>JARRQF010000165.1:1703-10013 GCA_037382065.1 Candidatus Thiodiazotropha sp.
TCTACTTGCTCTTGAGAGTAATCTGCAGCAGTGGCAACAAAAGACCGACTCTTACCACACCATGCTATCGAACCAGAAACAGGCCTATCAACAGAAGCTACCCAGAGTTGATGCCCACCTGAAAGGCGATAAGCTGCTACAACTTACAAAACAAGGTGAGCAGTTACAAAAACTTTATGAACAAGCTGCCTCACCGGCTGAACCTCCATTTCTACTGGCATCGGGCAAAGAGAAAAAGTTAATTGCGCGCCTTGAACACATCGACCGTCTGATAAAAGAATCACGCAACCCTGAGCAGTTTCAGGCACAAAAAGAGATTGCACAATTAATGGAAGGGATTCTCACCTGGAACACAGTCACAGAACATCCAGAACGACTCTGGAGTCTAAAAAAACAGATAAGCAGCTTACAACAAAATATTGAAAGTGCCCGCCACCGAGAGGCAGAGCTGGCATCAGCCCAACAACAGGCTGAAGTGCGCTTCCGTACCTTTGGTCAAAGAATTGAACAACTGGAAGCAAAAATTCCCGAATTACTGAATCGGGTCGTACAACTACGAAAAGCTGAGGCTAAATTACTTCAAGAGATGGCGTTAACGAGACTTGAGCAACGAAAAACCTTGATTAATAACTACTTAATTCAGGCACGCTTTGGGGTTGCCAATCTACTCGATATCAGCACAGAAAGAGGGAAAATCAAGCAGTGAAGTTATCACTCTACATACCCCTTCTAGGCTTAGCACTCAGTGGCTGTTCTACCCCATCTCTACAGCGAAGTTCGGATGAGCCTACCCTGGCTGACCTACAAAATCAGCCGGTAACGATAGAAAAAAGTGCCATCGCACCCTCAGAACGCAGCGAAATCATTGAAAACTACAAGGCTCTGCTGCGCCTCGAACCAGATCAGCGCCTGCACAGTGAAGCCACCCGCCGCCTGGCTGACCTGGAGTTGGAACGAAGCGAAACAAAACTTCTGGATTCAACCGAAGAGAATCCCTCTAAGGACGATCTGGTGAAATCTATTACTCTCTATGAAGGACTACTTCGGAAAAATCCAGATTATGCCTCCAGTGACCTGGTTCTGTATCAACTTGCCCGAGCTTATGAGCTTAATGGCGAACTATCAAAAATGATGCAGGCCTTGAACACCTTAATTACAAAGTATCCGCAAAGCGAGTTTTGGCTGGAAGCCAGGTTCCGACAAGCAGAGCGCTATTTTGTCATGCAAGATTACCAACAGGCTGAGCAGGCCTACGCTGCCATTCTGCGTAAAAACAGCGACTCACCCTACTATGACAGAGCCCTATTCAAACAGGGCTGGTCACTCTTTAAACAGCGCAATGTAGAGCAGGGACTCAACTCATTCACCCAGCTATTGGACAGAAATCTAGACGATAAAACCGACATCGATATCAATAAGCTTTCAGCCGCTGACCAGGAGTTATTGAAAGAGACCCTGCGCGTTATCAGCCTGACCTTTTCCGAACTGGGTGGTGCGAAACGTATCAGCCAATACTTCGATAGCCATGGCCGACGCAACTATGAGTACATGATCTACCAAGGCCTGGGGGATCTCTATCTCACACAAAAGCGTATTCAGGATGCTGCAGATGCCTATATGGCCTTTGTGAATATTAATCCTGCCCACCCCCAATCTCCCCGCTTATCTGTGCGGGTCGTCGAGATGTACACCAAGAATGGCTTTCCAGCCAAAGCCATCGAAAGTAAAAAAGCCTTTATCGAACACTACACTGTGGCAGGTGATGCCAGAAAGAGACTCAGGCCAGATGATCAGGCATGGCTCAATGAACAGCTGCGGGGATATCTTAAGGAACTGGCGGAATACCACCATGCCCTTGCTCAACGAAACCGAAGAACGGGTAATAAAAAGATTACCCCTGAGCAGATCAAACAGGGGCGTGAAGCCGCCCATTGGTATCGTCTCTATCTGGACGCCTTCCCCAACGACCCGAATGCCGGCAAGATCAGCTTTCTGCTAGGGGAGCTACTCTACGATTTGCAGCAATACCCAAAAGCAGTGGTTGCTTATGAAGAGAGCGCTTACAAGCTACCAAGCCATGACAAAAGGGCTGAAGCCGGATATGCCGCATTACTGGCCTATGATGCGGCCGAACAGAGCATCCGAGATAAGCGTGATACGCTCACCTGGCAGAAACAGGGCGTGGAGAGTGGCTTGAAATTTTGCGATACCTTTCCAACTGATTCACGCCGTGCCAAGGTACTGACAGAAGCCGCTAACCAGTTACTTGAGTTAAAGGAGCTGGGGCGTGCCCGAGGAGTTGCCCTGCAAGTTACCAACCTGAAACCACCCACAGATGAGAAACTTCGTCGTACAGCTTGGATCATCGCCGCCCAAGCCGCTTTTGAGCAAAAGGATTACCCAGCGGCAGAGACGGCCTACCAGCAAGCCCTTGCCCTGACCAAAAAACGAGATAAAGAGAGAGGCAAACTGGAAGAGCGTCTGGCAGCCAGCATCTATCAACAGGGTGCCGATCAAAGATCCAAGGGTGAACATGCCAGTGCCGCAAAACAGTTCCTCAGAATTTCAGCCCTGGCACCAAACTCAAGCATACTTGCCACCGCTGAATATGATGCTGCTGCCAGCCTGATTGCGGCTGGAGATTGGGCAGGCTCAAATCAGATTCTCGAATCCTACAAAAAACGCTACCCCAAAAGCGAGCTCATTCCCGAAGTGAACAGTAAATTGGCAGCGGGTTATATGGAGACACAACAGCCCCTCAAAGCAGCGGCGCAACTCGCCGTCATCGCAGATCAGGCAGATACACCTGAGCTAAAGCGTGAAGCGAGTTGGCGCTCAGCCGAACTTTATGAAAAGGCAGGCAAAAAAAGACAAGCCATCAGCGGCTACAAACGATTTGTAATTGATTTCCCTCAACCACTGGATCAAGCACTCGAAGCACGACAAAAACTGGTTGAGCTCTACCAGCAGAGTGGTGCAACAAACAAACGGGATTGGTGGCTTAAGGAGATTATCAAGGCTGATGCCAAAGCCGGCAAACAACGTTCAGACCGATCCCGCTACCTAGCCGCAACCGCAAGCATCCAACTGGCCGAACCAAAACGACTTGCCTTCCGTCAGGTAAAGTTAAAAGCCCCCCTGGAAAAAAACCTGAAACTGAAGAAAACTCGTATGCAGGCAGCCATTACTGCCTACAAAAAAGCGGCGCAATTTGGCGTAGCGGAAGTCACGACAGCCGCCACTCACAAAATTGGTGAAATCTATCAGCAATTCGGCTCGGCACTCATGGCATCCGAACGGCCCAAGGGACTCAATACCGAGGAGTTAGAGCAATACGATATTCTGCTGGAAGAACAGGCCTACCCTTTTGAAGAGAAAGCCATCACCTTGTATCAATCAAATATCGAACGAACCCCGCAAGGTATCTATGACAAATGGGTTAAAAAGAGCTTTGCCCAACTGGCAATTCTGATACCAGGACGCTATGCAAAGCAGGAAAAATGGGAGGCATGGGTCGATGTGCTTAATTACTAATCAGACCATAAGTACTACGACACTCAGCTGTCTAGTTTTAACCCTGCTGATTACTGGCTGCAGTGGCATGGGAACCTCATCAGGATTGAACATTGGCCAAACCCAAAGCAGCGACAAAGCGGATAGACAACTGGATCTGGATCTACATATCGCTCAGCAATTAGTCAAGAAAAATAAAATTGACCAGGCAAAAACTCGTTTGCGCGAACTGGTCGATCAAAACCCGAACCAAGCAGCACCACTTATCAACCTCGGCATCATTCAGCTTAATGAAAACGAAGCAGAAGCTGCCGAAAAATTATTTAATGCGGCACTTAAAATCGACTCAAAAAATATTCCAGCGCGAAATCAGCTCGCTATTTCATTGAGAATGCAGGGTCGTTTCAGTGAGGCCGAGCAAGCCTATAAAGAGGTGATCAGACACGCTCCAGACTATTCATTTGCGCATCGCAACCTGGGAATCCTTTACGATCTCTACTTAGCGAAACCCGACTTGGCGTTAATCCAGTATCAAAAGTATCAGGCATTGTCTGGAGAGAATGATCAAGAGATTGCAGGATGGATCAGCGATCTACAACGCCGTACCCAATCAGCGAAATAGGCAGAACCTCCATGTTAACCAAACCATTAAAAAACTGGCTAACCACCCTTTTCATCGTTTTGCTCTCTGCCAGTCACCCCAGTCAGGCAGAGCAACGACTTAATTTGGAGGGAACAGCAATATTCGGTAACAAAGAGTCCCCCAATGTGCTTTACGTGGTGCCTTGGCGTTCAGCAAAACGACTCACGGGTATGATGCCTCCTGAGACAGGGCGCCGGGAAGAATTACTTTCTCCCCTAGATCGTGATGTGTTTCGCAGAGAGATCAATTGGTATCAGAAATATGGTGAAACCCCCTAAAGAATTTAACAACTTTTGCCCTATGGCAAGACACCCCCTTTAGTCGAGTAACAACGGAGAACCCTATGGAACTCATCGACAACATCATCCGTTTTTTTCAGGAAGGCGGCCTTTTTATGTATCCGATCCTGGTGATATTTGCAGGCGGAATCGCCATCGCTATTGAGCGCTGGATCTATCTGAGCCTGGCTATCGGAAGCAATAAACGCACCTGGAAAACAGTCCTCCCTTATCTCAATGACGGTGATTTTAAATCGGCTATGGAAGCAGCCAATGGTTCAAAAACGGCCATTGGCACCATGCTAACCTACGGCCTAGCTCGTGCCCGTACGGCAAGACGTCGCGATGATGTTGAGGTCGCCATGGAAGAGGGCTTAATGGAGGCCATCCCGCGTATGGAAAAGCGCACCCACTATCTGAGCACACTGGCCAATATCGCCACTCTATTGGGCCTGTTGGGCACCATCATCGGTCTTATCCAGGCGTTCACCGCCGTGTCTAACGCCGACCCAGCAGAAAAGGCAGATATGCTCTCAGCAAGCATCTCGGTCGCAATGAATACAACCGCCTTTGGCCTGATGGCCGCAATCCCACTACTCCTTATCTACGCCGTGCTGCAAAGCAAAACAACCGCTATTGTCGACAGCCTTGAAATGGCCTCTGTAAAATTCTTAAACATATTCAATGAGAAAGCATTTTCCTCTCGGAGCAAGGCATGAAAGGCCGCTTTCGTCACCATCATCCGGAGGCGGAGCTGAATATCACCGCCTTTCTCAATCTGATGGTGATACTGATCCCTTTTCTGCTGATTACTGCGGCCTTTTCCCGCTTTTCTATCATTGAACTCTATCTGCCCCCCACTAGCGATGGCGCAATAAAGGACATAAAAGAGCTACAGCTTGAGGTCATTATCCGCAAACAGAGTTTGGAGGTCGCTGATCGTCAGGGTGGCTTAATCAAGCGCATTCCAAATACCACCGAAGGTTATGATCTGAAGGCGCTAAATGAATTACTGGTGCAGATCAAAGTCCGCTTTCAGAAAAAACGCAGTGTGCTCATTCTCTCTGAACCCAACACCCAATACGAAACCATGGTACAAGTGATGGATGCCGTACGCATGACTGAGAATGTCACCGCGGGGTCTGTGGTCCAGTATGAACTTTTTCCAGAAATCTCACTGGGTGACGCCCCCCGAATCACCCCCGCCCCACAGAGTGAAGGTAACACCTCATGAAAATGTCGCGTCGTGCTAAGCGCATGGATCGCCACCATAGAAGGAACAAGGGAAGTGCTGTACTCAACCTCGTCTCCTTAATGGATATCTTTACCATCCTGGTGTTTTTCCTCCTGGTTAACTCTGGAGAGGTGCAGGTACTACCCAATGCCAAGGCTTTGGCCCTACCAGAATCTCTGGCTGAAATGAAGCCCAAGGAGACGCTGGTCGTGATGGTCAATCGCAATGAGATACTGGTTCAGGGGCATCATGTCATAGACCTCTCGCAACCCCTGCCCCAAGGCACCTTGCTACCCGCCTTGGGAGAAGAACTGAAACGTCATGCTGAACGTTCCAAGGCCACACCAATGGAGCCATTCAAAGGTAATATCACCATCATGGGTGATAAACAGATCCCCTATAACCTACTCAAAAGGGTCATGGCAACATGTGCTGAGTCAGAATATACCCATGTCTCGCTCGCTGTCTTGAAAAAGCCTGAGAACGCCAGCGGAGGGCAAACTCTGTGAGCGTTTCTTACCGACATTCCGCTAATCTGCCTTGGAATACAGGCAGTGCCGATGAGCGACGTTTTCATCTGATTTTTGTAGTAACTCTGATTATTAGCCTGGTATCTGGTCTGCTTATAACGATCGCTCAACTTCCTGAAAAGGAGCGTTTTAAGAAACAGACATTACCTCCCCGTTTGGCGCGTCTTATCTTAGAGCAGAAACAGGTGCCTCCTCCAAAACCAAAGCCCAAACTAGAAAAATTGGTTAAGAAAGAGCCTCTCAAACCGAAGCCAAAGCCAAAGCCGGAAAAGAAGCCTCCGATTAGCAAAAAGAAACCCGAACCGGCTAAGCAGCCTGTAAAGCAGGTTGTAAAAAAACAACCCTCTCCTGAAGAGGCCAGAAAGAGAGCGGCCAACTCCGGCCTGCTGGCTTTTGCTGACCAGTTGGCCGACCTGCGCGAAGAACCCGTGGTATCAACCATACGCGGCGCGCAAAATCTCACCAATAAAGGCAAAAAGACCTACACCAGGCAGCGCTCGATCATCTCATCTGGCGCAACCAAAAGCAGCGGTGGCATCAATACCGCCGCGCTAAGCCGTGATACTGGTAGCAATGGACTGAGCGGGCGTGCTACCACGCAGGTCGAAAGTAAAGACATTACTCGAGGCAGTCAGGCCGCTGCTGATAGTGCAAGAAACGCAAAAGGTAAAGGCCATAAAGGTAACCGCACACGAGAAGAGATACAACTGGTATTCGACCAAAACAAAGGCGCTGTCTACGCCTTGTATAATCGAGCCTTACGTCAAGACCCCTCGTTACGTGGAAAGGTAGTACTTGAACTAACCATCACCCCATCAGGAAAGGTGACCCATTGCAAGATCCTCTCCTCTGAGTTGAATAATCCAAAACTGGAGCGAAAACTGACATCACGAGTCAAGTTATTCAAGTTCCAGAGCAAAGATGTTGAGACAGCCGTTGTCTCCTATCCGATAGACTTTCTGCCGTCTTGAACCTAGAACCTGGATTGAATATGGCATCGAAGGCTTTGCTATTTCTCCTGCTGGGGTTGATTCTGCCAGGTACCGTGCCTGCTGAATGGGTCAGTGCGACAGACGCCATTATGGGTACCAGAGTTGCTGTGGAGTTATGGCATGATGACCGCCAGGAGGGCGAAGTAGCGGTACAAGCCGTACTGGATGAATTCCGACGTCTCGATGAGAAACTCAGTCCCTATAAAAAAAGCAGCGAACTTTCACTGGTCAACCAGATGGCTGCCGAACAGCCAGTGCCAATATCAAGCGAGTTCTACTGGCTCCTCGAACAGTCTCAAGCCTATGCCAAATTAACCAAAGGTGCCTTTGACATCACCTTTGCCTCCATCGGTCATCAATATGATTACCGGACAGGGAAAAAACCGAGCCAGAAAAGTACCCAGCAAACCCTGCCACTGATTAATTATCAACATCTACAACTGAACCCCAACCATAGCACCCTATTTTTCCGCCAACCTGGCGTACGCATTGATCTAGGCGGAATTGCCAAAGGTTACGCTGTTGATCAGGGGATCGCTCTATTACAACAAAGAGGCATCAAACACGCCTTGATCAGTGCTGGAGGAGACAGCCGTCTACTTGGCGATCACCAGGGTAGACCCTGGCATATCGGCATTCAGGCGCCCAGAGATCAAGGCGCTATGGCAGCAGTACTGCCTCTCTCAGATAGTGCCATATCAACATCAGGAGATTATGAACGCTATTTCGAAGCCGATGGAATAAGGTATCACCATATCATCAGCCCAAAGACAGGACGCTCCGCCAGCATGGTACAAAGCGTCACCATCATCGGACCCAACGCGACCCGTACCGACGCCCTGTCGACCAGTATTTTCGTCCTGGGTCCAAAAGCTGGAATGGCCTTGATCAACCGTCTGGATGATATCGAGGCAGTAATCATCGATAAGCAGGGAAAGATGTTAACCTCTGAGGGGCTGGCGAACCTCAAGAGTCACTAAAAGCATTGAACCTAAAAAAGTACCCTAGTGTGGTGCTTCATACAAATTGACGATGATAGCGTGACGCTAAGCGGTTAGCCGCTAGGCGCGTGCCGCCGGGAATGGCTTCTCCCTTTCCAAGGCGCGCAACAACGCGGATG
>JARRQF010000166.1:0-12665 GCA_037382065.1 Candidatus Thiodiazotropha sp.
GTGCATTAGGTGATAGGAGTTGAATTGATACCTTAGTTGCATTATGACACCTTTCCGATGAGTATGCGCTGAGATTACATTTATCTGCGGTGTATTGATCTCTTAGTGCATAGTCCATGCAATCCAGGCCGGTTGACATCGGTAGTCCCGTCATGGAAACCTGCATGGGAGCTGGCCTGTTCAAAAAAGCCGTCAATCGATTGCCTGCTGTGTTATTTGATAAATCGATTAGGATGTCTATTTTGTCAGAGATGATCTTGCTCTCTAATTGTTCATCGTTTAATGTGTAACAATTGTACCAATAATCCGATAATTCACTGTATGTTTTAGTTATCTGGTCGTGAATTATGCCATTGTAATATAGGTGCACAGAGAACTTATCTCTATTTAAATTCCTAAGAATAGGCATAAAATAGTGGGAGATGACATGTTCGTGGAAGTCGCCAGAAACAAAGCCAATATTGAGTTTTCGGCCAGGCTGGCAATCTATTTTTCCGTCGTATTTGGCTTTTGAATGTGCATTGAGTGGTTGAGTGATTTTTTGTATTTCAGGATAGATGGCACTTTCCTCATCATACGAGAATAGCAACTGTACAAGATAATTATGCTTTGCCATAGTATTCTGAGGGTCTATTTCGATCGATTTTTTGCGGCAAGCCAAGGCCTCATCCTGGCGGCCTTGGCGAGACAGAGCGTGACCCAGATTAATGTAGACATCAGCTGTTTCATATCCGTGGGTTAAGCAGTAGTCCAATGCTTGAAGTCCTTCTTCATATCGGCCTTGATCGATATAGATTTTGCTGAGCGCCAGGTAAGCGACATAAGCGGCGGGATTATTTGAGATGGTTTTTGCAAAATAGATTTCAGCTTTTGATAAATTTTTTGTAACTTTGGCGTGATAGCAGCCAATTATGTAATACATGCGGTGTTTTGTGCATCCAGCCCTCTCTGCCAGCTCATAGGAATTGCCAGCGTCTGAGAACTGGCCTATTTTTTCGAGAGCCATGCCACACAAGAAGTAGAGGCAAGGATCGGTAAGCCCCCCAGAAGTGACCTTTTTGAGGAAGCTGATTGCTTCCTCGATACGATTCTGACGGATCAGGCAGTCACCAAACAGGTATTGTGCTTCACTATTATTTGGGTCCTTTTTTATTGCCCTGGAAAGCAGTTTGTGAGCACCTGCCAGTTTTCCTTGATTGAGGCTTAGATATTGTCAATATAGGCGCAGAGATTAATTCTTGCACTGTTATCCTAAAAAATCAGTTGACCGCTCTCATTCTGAGGCTTATTTGCTAATATTTCTGAAAAATTATTCAGCGTTCAAAACTGATAAAATCTGAGTTAACTGTTCCATTACGAAGGCTTCGAAGGATCATATCCTTCGTGCTCTTCGAGGCCTTCGTGATGAAATAGATTGGTTAGGCGAAGCTAAGCGCGCTGGAAAAATGGGATGAGACGTAAGATAGGAAACATTAAAATTGGGTAATAAATTTTGTAAGGCCCTAATCAAGTATGAGTTCAATCACTACCTTGCTGCCGAAATAGGCCAGCATTAACACAACAAATCCACTCAGAGTCCAGATCAGAGCCTTTTGTCCTCGCCAGCCGAATTGGTAGCGTCCCCATAATAGTGTGCCGAATACCACCCAGGCGATGATCGATAATATCGTCTTGTGTACAAGGTGCTGTTCAAACATATTCTCCAGAAAAGCAAATCCGGAGAGAAGCGCCATAGTTAATAGCACAAAGCCCACCCCGATCATCTCAAATAGAAGACTCTCCATGGTTTGCAGGGGGGGCAGAGCCCGAATAAAGCCGCCTGGGTGGCGTTGCCGCAAATGGTGATCCTGAATAGCGAGCAAAATCGCCTGCACACTGGCTAGAGTGAATAGGCTATAGGCCAGCATGGAGACAAGGATATGGAAGGTAAGTCCGGTGGAGGATTGATCTGTGAGAAAATGGACGGTTTGATAGTTAGCGTCTAGATAGATTGCGAGCGCCGCCATGGGCAGCAAGATAATCCCCAAATTCTCTACTGGTTTGGTCAGGCTGGAAATCACCAGTAACAGTGCAATGGTCCAGGTAATGAGAGATAGGGCATTGAAGATGCCCATGTTAAAGCCAAAATGAGAGACCAAGCCTACATAGTGGGGCACAGCATGGAGCGTCACGCCAATAAAGCCCAGCCCCAATGCCAGTGACCTTGGTAGTTTTGAACCTACTCCGTTATTGAACAGGCGAAGTGCAATGACTAATCCGGACGCCAAATAGGCGATGATGGCGAGTGTGGCAATCAAGACCCTATCAATCCTTACAAACAAAATGAAGATACTGGATGTTCGCATACTTGGCGGGGACAGCGAAAGAGAGGAGTTCCTCTTTTTGGGTCTTAAGTAGCGAATCTTCGTTAACTTCCCTCAAGTTTTATTGGAGCAGGGCGTAGGCTGGGGTTCTGGAGCACCACTGTGAGCATGCCATGAGGGAATTTTTCATTTCCCGAGAGATCCTACTCCTACTGGTATATAATCACTAGGTTGAATCACCAATCTCATTGCTGCAAATTCGAGTAATCCATGTTTGATAATCTGACAGAAAGACTAGGAAAAGTCCTTACCAACCTTAGAGGTCAGGGACGCCTGACCGATGATAATATCAAGGAGACCATGCGCGAAGTGCGGATGGCGCTGCTCGAAGCTGATGTTGCCCTGCCTGTAGTCCGGGAGTTCATCGAGCAGGTGAAACAGAAGGCGATGGGTGAAGAGGTCATGAAGAGCCTTACTCCGGGGCAGACTCTGATCAAGATCGTCAATGATGAATTGGTTCAGGTCATGGGAGAGGCCAATGAATCTCTCAACTTGAGCGCCCAGCCTCCAGCAGTAATCCTAATGGCTGGTTTGCAAGGCTCGGGTAAAACCACTAGCGTGGCCAAGCTCTCCCTTTGGTTGCAGAGGCAAGGAAAGAAGAAGGTTAGCGTTGTTAGTTGTGACGTCTATCGGCCTGCTGCCATAGAACAGCTGCAGACCCTCGCCAAAGAAGTCGAAGCCCAGTTTATTCCCAGCCAGGGCGATGAAAAACCGGTTAAGATAGCTAAACGGGCGCTGGATCGGGCGAAGAGGGATTTCGCCGATGTGTTGATTGTTGATACCGCTGGTAGGTTGCATGTCGATGATGCGATGATGGAGGAGATTAAACAGCTTCATAAAACACTCAATCCAGTTGAGACCCTATTTGTCGTCGATAGCATGACGGGTCAGGATGCCGCGAATACCGCCAAGGTCTTCAATGATGCTCTACCACTAACCGGCGTTATACTCACCAAAGCTGATGGTGATGCCCGAGGTGGTGCCGCCCTGTCAATACGCCAAATCACTGGTAAGCCGATTAAATTTATTGGTGTTGGTGAGAAGATCGACGCTCTTGAACCTTTTCACCCCGATCGTATTGCCTCACGCATACTGGGTATGGGAGATGTACTTACCCTCGTTGAAGAAGTGAGTCGTGGCGTAGATCAGGAAAAAGCCGCCAAGCTGGCGAAAAAACTGCAAAAGGGCAAGGGATTCGATCTGGAAGATTTCAGAGAGCAGATGCTCCAGATGGCGAATATGGGAGGCATGAGCGGCCTGCTCGATAAGTTGCCGGGTATGGGGCAGATACCTGACCATGTGAAAAATCAGATGAATGATAAGGAAGTTGGCCGACTGATTGCCATCATTAACTCAATGACGCCTCATGAACGGAGTTTTCCTGCTGTGATCAAAGGCTCCCGCAAGCGGCGAATTGCTTCTGGTTCGGGTACTCAAGTGCAGGATGTGAATAAGCTACTTAAACAGTTTACTCAGATGCAGAAAATGATGAAAAAGATGAAAGGTGGTGGCATGAAAAAGATGATGCGCGGCATGGCGGGGCGTTTTCCTGGGGGTGGGAGCTTACCTTTTTAATATTAAGTGAGGGAATTTGAAAGAAGAATTTAAATGGCGTTATTTGTATAACGCATTGTTTATATTCGTAAAATATGGTGATAATTGCATTCTGTGAACGCAGAAGTCAAGATTCAGCCATCATAATTATCTTCTCTTTCCATTTTCAGCTCTTCCCATCAGCAAAAAGATGGCTATAATACGCCGTTTCCCGCCGGCAGGTTCCGGTGTGTTAGTGATTTTCTAAGGATTCCATCATGGTAACCATACGCCTATCTAGAACTGGCGCTAAAAAGCGGCCTTTCTACCACATTGTGGTCACAGACAGCCGCAATGCACGCGACGGACGTTACATTGAGCGTCTTGGCTTCTTTAACCCCGGTGCTGTCGGTGGAGAAGAGGAGTTGCGCATCAATCAAGAGCGGACACAGCATTGGATTTCTCAGGGTGCACAGCCGAGTGATCGGGTTGCTTCTCTGGTGAAACAGGCAGCAAAACAGGCAGCTTGATTTGACCTGCTGATTTCGTCCCTGGTTATCAGCCATTGATGGACTGAGACTATGTCGGATGATGAAATGATCATAATGGGCCATGTTTCTGGCCTATTTGGTGTTAAAGGTTGGCTTAAGATCTACTCCCATACAGCGCCAAGAGAAGGGATACTCAACTATAATGTCTGGTATCTCAAGCGAAATGGCGCTTGGCAGCAATATAAGCTGACAGCTGGGCGTCGACAAGGTAAGGCGGTAGTTGCCCATTTTGATGGTTATGATGACCGGGATCAGGCCGCTGAGTTAATCGAAAGTGATATTGCAGTGCGGCGTGAGCAGCTGCCTGCACTGCAAGTTGGTGAATATTATTGGACCGACCTGGAAGGGCTGCAGGTCGTGACAATTGAAGGAGTAGAGCTGGGTGAGGTTTCCCACCTCTTCGAGACAGGAGCCAATGATGTGCTTGTGGTTTTGGGTGATCGTGAGCGCTTGATTCCCTACACTGTTGGAGAGGCCGTTCAACAGGTTGACTTGGATGCGGGGCGTATTATCGTCGACTGGGATCCTGATTTTTAAAAGCCATGCGCTTTGATGTCATCACCCTGATGCCCGCCATGTTCAAATCCTTAATGGATGAGGGTGTGGTGGCCCGAGCAATCAGACAGAATATTGCTCAGCTCAAGCTCTGGAATCCACGTGATTACACAACGGATCTGCATCGCACAGTCGATGACCGACCATATGGTGGCGGCCCAGGCATGGTAATGAAGTATCAGCCATTGCAGCAGGCCATAGAATCAGCACTGGACCAGGCAGGCGACACCAATGTGGTCTATTTGAGTCCCCAAGGCAGGTGTTTCAATCAGCAGCAGGCAATAACAGTTGCCGAAAGCCGGCGATCTCAGCTGTTGATTGCGGGCCGTTATGAAGGAATTGATGAGCGTATTATCGAACGCTATGTTGATGAAGAGTGGTCGATAGGAGATTACGTACTGAGTGGCGGCGAGTTGCCTGCCATGGTGATTTTAGATGCAGTGATACGCCTTTTACCCGGTGCATTGGGTGATGCGGATTCTGCACAACAAGACTCTTTTATGGATGGGTTGCTGGATTGTCCGCACTATACCCGTCCGGAAAAGATTGATTCGCGGTCGGTACCTGCTGTGCTGCAAAGCGGTAACCACGAAGCGATACGCCGTTGGCGTTTGCAGCAAGCCTTGAGACGTACTAGAGAACGTCGCCCCGATCTATTACTAGGTCGGACGTTGACGCTCGAAGAAGAAACTTTTTTAGCAGAAATTAGTGCTGCGTCGGGAGACGCGGATTAAACACAGGAGCAATAGACCATGAGCAATATCATCGCAGAACTCGATGCCGAGCAGATGAGCCGTGAGGTTCCCAATTTTGGCCCTGGTGATACCGTTGTTGTTCAGGTTAGGGTTAGAGAAGGTGAGCGTGAGCGTTTGCAGGCCTTTGAAGGCGTTGTCATCGCTATACGTAACCGTGGCCTCAATTCAGCCTTTACCGTACGTAAGATTTCCCATGGTGAAGGTGTTGAACGTGTATTTCAAACCTACAGTCCGACCGTTGCCTCAATTAAGGTGACTCGCCGTGGTGATGTGCGTCGTGCCAAGCTTTACTATTTGCGTGGCCGCACAGGTAAGGCGGCGCGTATCAAAGAGAAAATCTGATTGCACAGCTTCTTAGGCCTTAGGCTGAAGAAAAAGCCGCTCTGTCGAAAGGCAGAGCGGCTTTTTTGTGCGTTGAACCTAAATTGAACCTAAAAAAATCAGTTGACCGCTCCATTCTAATAACAGGTATCTGATTTTGAAGAAAATAGCTTCGATGGTTAGGGTCACCTACTGGGTGAATCACGCTACAACGAGAATGGCACGCTTGTGGCGGCACATGGATGTGCAGGAGCGACCCTTGCCCTGCACCACCACAAGCGCACTCTTCACGCTGTTCAACTGATCTTTTTAGCTATAAGTTGATCTCAACCTGTTTAATGCTGTTGTCATCTGGCATGGTGGTGACATGGAAGTAGAGTGACTTCATTAGGTCCAGCATTTTAAAATTATTACTGAGTACTTCTCCCTCCATTTTCTCCAGGCCCCGGTCTCTGGCAATCTTCATTAAGTGGAGCATGAGTTTGTGACCTATCCCCTGGCGCTGCCACTGATCTGCAACAACCAAGGCGAATTCACAGCTCTTCTTGTCTGGGTTGGTCACATAGCGTGCGACGCCCAGCTCAACTTCATGTGTCCCATCCTCAGCTACTGCAATAAGTGCCATTTCATTGTGGTAGTCAATCTGAGTGAAGCGAGTCAACATGTCTGGAGTGAGCTCCTGGACCGAGCTCATGAAACGAAAATATTTCGCTTCATCGGAGAGCTGGCGGGTAAAGGTTTGCTCCATATCCGCATCTTCTGGGCGGATCGGGCGAATGACGATGTTAGATCCATTGGGTAACTGGGAGTAGGTTACTAGATTTACCGGATAGGGATGAATTGCCAGATGGTGATAGGGGTCGGTTGATGGGCGTGGAAAATCGACTCGAATACGCGCATCGACCGCCACTGCGCCCTGATCGTCGAGCATCAGAGGGTTGATGTCCATCTCCTGTATCCAGGGCAATTCGCAGGCCATACTGGAAACACGCAGAAGTACATCAATCAGTGCCTCACAGTTGGCAGGTGGCATATGACGGAACTGCCCCAGCATCTTCGCGGCCTTGGTGCGATTGATTAAATCGCTGGCCAAGCGGCGGTTGAGTGGTGGCAGAGCGATGGCAGAGTCACCCATCACCTCTACGGTAGTACCACCGCTACCAAAACTGATGACCGGACCGAATACCGGATCTCTGACAATTCCGATCAGCAACTCCCTACCATTGGGGCTTTGATACATCTGTTCTACGGTGACTCCTTCAATGACGGCTTCAGGGCGAGCCTCCTTAACCTGCTCAATTAAGTCCCGGTAGGTGGATCGAACTACCTGGGCATTGCTGATGTTCAGCCTTATACCGCCGGCATCAGACTTATGTGATATATCAGGCGAATAGATCTTCATCGCCACAGGAAAGCCTATCGATTCTGCTAAAATCAATGCTTCATTCGCTGAACGGGCAATGCCGTTGCGAACTGCATTGACGCGAAAAGCACCAAGCAGGGCAAAAGACTCAGGTTCGGTAAGAACCTTGCGCTGTTCAGAAAGGGCGCTTTCAATAATCAGCCGTGCGCCTTCTACGTCGGGTTGTATATGCCGACGTGAACTTTTTGCCGGAGTTTGCAGCAACAGACGCTGATTCTTCTGATGAGATGAGATATAGAAGAAGGCATCAACAGCATTCTCCAGAGTGCGGAAACTGGGCAGCTTGGCATTATTGAATAGCTTTCGTGCATCCCTAATCTGTTTGCCGCCCATCCAGCTCGTTAGAATAGGCTTCTTATGCTTGTCTGCCAGATCGATTAGCTCCTTGGCGACCTCGTCTGGCTGTGTCATGGCTTGCGGTGTCAAAATGACAATTGTACCATCCACCCCAGGATCTTTAAGGCAGATGTCAACGGCAGCTCTATAGCGTTCTGGGGGAGCTTCACCAATAATATCCACCGGGTTGCTATGAGACCAGACTTCAGGCAAAGCCTTATTCAAAGCTTTCATGGTGTCATCGCTGAACTTGGCCAATTCGATATTAAGATCTGAGGCTCGGTCAGCTGCCATTACACCAGGACCGCCACCATTAGTGATGATAGCCAGCTTGTCACCATACACCTGATAACGTGAAGAGAGGGCCTTTGCCGCAGAAAAAAGCTGAGAGATGGTTTCAACGCGCAAAACGCCAGAACGAGATAGTGCTGCAGAAAATGTTTCGTCACTGCCAACCAGGGCTCCAGTATGAGACATCGACGCTTCAGCTCCTGCTGCATGCCGTCCAACCTTAAGCACAATGACTGGTTTGATACGAGCAGCGGCGCGAAGGCCGCTCATGAAACGTCGTGCATCCTTAATTCCTTCGATATAAAGTAGAATACTATCGGTCTTTGGGTCGGAAACCAGATAGTCGAGGTAATCACCGAAATCCAGATCAGCGGCAATGCCGGTGGATATTACAGTAGAAAAGCCGATGTCATTAATTTCCGCCCAGTCAAGGATGGCGGTGCAGATGGCACCAGACTGGGAGACCAGTGCCAAATTGCCCGGTAGGGCGTTGTTATTACCAAAGGTGATGTTGATGCCTTGGTCTGGACGGATAAGTCCCAGGCAGTTTGGGCCGATGAAGCGAATGCCGAACTCCTTGGCAACCTCCACGACGCGATCTTCCAGGCGGCGGCCAGCAGGCCCCGACTCGCGGAAGCCGGCGGATAGGATAATCATGGTTTTCACGCCATGCAATCCACAGGCTTCGACAATAGCCGGTATCGTTTTCGCTGGGGTGGCAACCACTGCCAACTCAACAGGTTTGCCTACCGCTTCTATCGTCTTGTAGGCCTGCTTACCCTGTATTTGATCGTGTTTAGGGTTGATCGGATAAATCTCTCCTTTAAATCCAGAGGATATTAAATTTCTAAAGACGACTTCGCCAACCGAGTTTTGCCTTTCGCTTGCGCCAAACATGGCAACGCTTTTGGGGGAAAATAGGGGAGTAAGATAATGTGATTGCATTCGTTCCAGCCTATTGAGCTTCAAATGTTGATTATAAGAGTATGGTTGTCCGTAGATACTCGCTGAGGCACTAGTTGATAGTCTTAAGAATAGCGCAAACAGCGTGTTACAATTGAGCATCCACTATATCGGCAAGAGCAATGGTAAGTTTACCTGCAATATGTGAATAATTCTTTACCTAAGTAGTGACTTATGGAACTCTTAATTTCAACCTAAAAAAATCAGTTGACCGCTCCATTCTAATAACAGGTTTCTGATTTTGAAGAAAATAGCTTCGATGGTGATGGTCACCTACTGGGTGAATCACGCTACAACGTGAATAGCACGCTTCATGGATGCACAAGTGTCGCGAGCACATGGATGTGCAGGAGCGACCCTTGCCCTGCACCACCACAAGCGCACCCTTCACGCTGCCCAACTGATCTTTTTAGGTTCAAGTGTCTGACCAAGTAATATAACAGTTGTTTAAATAGGGGGAATAATGAAAACGGCCTACATTACCCATGCGGATTGTGAATTGCACGATACTGGTGTAGGGCACCCTGAAAGCACATCCCGTCTTCGGGCAATCAATGATCGTTTAATAGCGGCACAGCTTTACGATTTTCTGCGCCACTACGATGCACCCGAAGTCACTAGAGAGCAGTTGCTGCGTTGTCATGATGCCGCTTATCTTAATCAAGTAGAGAAGTTGATGCCCAAGTCAGGGTACGCCCATCTGGATCCCGACACAGTGGTTAGCCCCCAAAGCCTGCAAGCCGCCAGGCGTGCGGCTGGAGCTGTGGTAAAGGGTGTAGATCTGGTTATGCAGAAAGAATTAGAGAATGCCTTCTGTGCTGTTCGCCCACCGGGCCATCATGCAGAACGGATGAAAACCATGGGTTTCTGTGTATACAGTAATGTCGCCATTGGCGCCGCTCACGCCATGGATGTCTATGGGCTGGAGCGTATAGCAATACTTGATTTCGATGTTCATCATGGTAACGGTAGTGAAGATATCTTTCGAGATGATAAAAGAGTTATTGTCTGTTCAACCTTTCAACACCCCTTCTATCCCTATACCGCTATCGAAGAGAGTCCTGATCACATTATCTGTGCGCCACTTGCAGCGACCGCAAAGGGCGCTGAGTTTCGTCAAGCTGTGACCAGCCATTGGTTGCCTGCGCTGGACCACTTTAAACCGCAAATGGTATTTATCTCGGCCGGATTTGATGCTCATGTCGAGGATGAGATATCAGGAGTAAGTCTGACTGAAGCGGACTACCACTGGGTGACAGAGTTGATATGCGAGTTGGCAGGTAAGTATGCCGAAGGAAGGATCGTCTCAGTATTGGAAGGTGGTTATGAGCCGTTTGCTTTGGGACGTAGTGTCGAGGCGCACATTAGGGTATTGATGGATCTACACTGACTCGTTGCGCCTCTGTCCCACCATTAAAGGATGAAATGTAGGATGTGGTGAGGTACGAACCGCATCATTGATGTTCGTGAGCCACCCCACTATTGATGCGGTTCGCACCGCTCACCGCATCCTACGACTTTTGCGAATATTCGCGGCATGCTTTTACAACACCCTCCGCAACAGGAGAGGGGAGTATAAATATAGCGTAAGCGCAGCTTACATCACTATTCATAACAGAACGTATAGATGTCACTCATTGCAACTCGTAACGTGCAGTAAGAGCATATTACGTATTGGCAAATTTCATGTCTGCTGATATTTTTAGCTTAGAATTTGGTAAATTGGATCTATTCATGTGATTAAATAGGCGTTTAAAAAAGTATGTTGACACGAATGTATGACAAGGCTGAGGATCCAGATGCGGGTGTTCCGCAGGTCCGGTTTGTGTGTTGGCCGCTGGTTAACTGGTGGTCCTGCGGTGACAATAAATCATGAATCCGGTAAAAGTTATTCGCAGCAAAACTACGAAGCTTACCGATCTGCCAAATGTTGGTAAGGCTGGTGCAGCTGACCTCAAGTTGATTGGCATAGAAAAGCCGAGTGACCTTGTGGGGCGAGACCCTTATAAAATGTATGAAGAACTCTGTGATACTACAGGCTATAAACATGATCCCTGTGTCATCGACGTGTTTATATCAATTACACGGTTCATAGGCGGTGATGAGGCTAAGCCTTGGTGGGTATACACTGAGGAACGCAAAAGTGCTTTCGCAGCAAAGTAAAGTCCGCACGCATAACCAGACACTCAATCGGGCAGTTTGCAAAAGGAGAAGTTGTGGATAATTTAATGCCAATAATAGGAGCGCTGATACTTGTAATCCTTATAGCTGTTTCAATAATTCAAAAACGTAAGATATCGAAGACGCCAAGCCAAAACCCTATTGGCGAAGCTGAGGTTTGTTTGGCATATGGACGGAAGAAGGAAGCGAAGAAAATCCTGGAAAAATATTTGCTCTCTAATCCTGGTGATCCAAAGGCCCTTGAGCTTCTTGAACAGGCAAACTAACCAGGTGCTCGTGCAGGATGCTACGCTGCTGCGAGGGCAACGCATAGCCTATGCCTAACATCTCTCTTTTGTGGCTAAAGCTGACGTTAGCATCGAACTAACCTGTTCAATTCAATGCGTCTACTTTTGTAGTTAATCGCTTACACATGCAGCTGTGATGAATGTGCCATAGCCAGTGTTAGATTGAACGGGCTCACTACCCCAATGATCTTTTTGGCGTCGCTCGATCCGTCGGTTGTTACTAAGGCGACAGACTGCTCGTGCTTGCTGATCTTCTGAAATACATGGCGTAGTGTCAGGCCAGACTGGATGGTGATGAATTCAGTCATCATCGCGTCTCGTGCACGGAATTCAATCCCCTTGCGATAGCTGATGGGATAAATAACACCAATCACTTTACCTTCGTCGTCTAACACGCAACAGTTTTCGTCGCTTCCAGTAATGATATCGTCCGCTTGGACGAACTCGACCGATTTATCCATGATCTCGTCGATCATGACATGGGAGTTTAGATCAGAGTATCGTCCTTGCGGCACACTGCGGCCACGGCGCATCAATTTAATGGTGTAGATATCACCTTCGGAAAAGTGGTGGCGTACCGCATAGGCCACCGCGACTCCGACCATTACCGGTAGGTAGGACCACGCCGTAGTCTAGCGTCATCTCATAGGTCATAATGGCAGCCGTCAGGGGGGCGCTGGTGGTTGCCGCCACCATGGATGCCATCCCTACCAGTGCGAAGGCAGCTGGGTCTACTCCGATATCTGGAAAAAGGGCCACCAATCCGTAGCCGAAGGCCCCTCCGACCGTTGCCCCGAGAAACAGAGAGGGCGAGAACACCCCGCCGGAACCGCCCGAGCCAATGGTCAACATCGTCGCCAGCATCTTGGCCGCAAGTATGAGCAGAATAAATCCCGGTGAGGTGAGGGATCTTGTTACCAGATCTTGGATGGTCGCGTACCCCACACCCTGTACATAGTAGTGCCCATAGTTAAGGTACATAAATTGGAACAACAACCCCAGGAGCAACATTCCCAACATGTGGCGCTGATACGGTCCTAATGGCAGACGCTCAAACCACTCTTCACTCCAATAGATACCCCGGATGAATGCCAGAGCCACCAACC
>JARRQF010000167.1:0-8273 GCA_037382065.1 Candidatus Thiodiazotropha sp.
AAGCGTGCCATTCGCGCTGTAGCGTGATTCACCCAATAGGTGACCATAACCATCGAAGCTATTTTCTTCAAAATCAGAAACCTGTTATTAGAATGGAGCGGTCAACTGATTTTTTTAGGGTGAATGGCACAGCTGCTGAAAGAGAAAGAGTCTCTGGTAATGGAAAAGCTAAAAGCGGATTCTGGATTAATGGCAAACTCCAAAACTGACGAAACCTGAGTCAACTATTCCATCACATTTACTCTAAAAATTTTACCATGAAGAACTCGAAGGCGACGAAGGATATGATCCTTTGTGGTGAAATAGATTGGCTAGGCTATGCTAAGCGCATGGGACAACGTGTGTTGTGCTGATGCACCTGTTTTTGCTGTGACAACAACAAGGTCTTTAGCTGGAAAAATGGGGTGCGACGAAAGATAGAAAGCATCAAATCAAGCAAGATAATACTTGAACCTAAAAAGATCAGCTGGATGGCCTGTCATTAAATTTTAAAAAGGTTAGGGGCTACAAGAATGGCTCAGATCAAGGAGTTCTCTTGGGGGGGCAGAAATAACCCCTCCCTTGTTAAGAAGCGCAACATTAAGCTGAGCCATTCTTGTAGCCCTGAGTAGCGAAATACTTATGGTACTGATTAGTACATCGAGGCTATTTTCTTCAAATTCAGGAGCCTGCTATTAGAATGGGGGATCAACTAATTTTTTAGGTTCACTTCAGGCACTGCTCGCATTGTGATTGTTGACGACTACACCGGTAAGGACCTTATTCATGAGTACTGATTCCATTATTATAAGTGGTTTGGCTTGTAGACTCCCCTATTCAGAAAATGCCAGTGAATTTTGGCGCAATTTGATGAGTCATGTCGATATGGTGCAGGTGCTACATGAGCGATGGCCTCACCAGTTATTCGCGCTACCAGAGCGATATGGGCAGATGCCGAATGTGGATAAGTTCGATGCAGATCTGTTTGGTATCCATCCAAAGCAGGCCCATTCCATGGACCCTCAGCTTAGAATTCTACTTGAGGTGGCCTACGAGGCCATCTTGGATGCCGGTTGGAGTCCGTGGTCACTTGCCGGTAGTGATACCGGGGTTTTTGTTGGCGCCTGTTTTTCTGACGCTCATGCCCTATATAGCATGCAGCCTGAAAACCTATCAGGATATGAAAACACCGGCTGTGCCGCATCAATGTTTGCCAATAGAATATCCTATACGTTTGATCTCCATGGCCCCAGTCTATCAACAGACACGGCCTGCTCCTCAGGACTGGTTGCCCTTGATTCAGCTTGCCAGGCCATACATAGTGGTCGTTGCGAGATTGCAATCGTGGCTGCATCCAACGCAATTTTCCATCCCAGTGTGAGTCTCGGCTTCGCCTCTTTAAAAATGCTCTCAAAAGATGGGAAATGTCGGTCATTCGACCACCAGGCGAATGGCTATGTGCGGGCTGACGGAGTGGTTGTCCTAGTGCTGTGTAAACCCTCACTTACCAGACGTCAGCGGGCACAAATCATTGGGTCGGGCGTCAATAGTGATGGTCATACCGATCAGGGCATTACCTTTCCCAGCTCTCAGGTCCAGCAGGCGTTGCTAACTGCGGTATGTGCCAAATCTGGTATCTCTCCAACGCAGATCACCTATGTCGAGGCGCACGGTACAGGGACTCGTGCAGGTGATCCTGAAGAGGCAAAGGCGATTGCAGAGGTTTTTCGCCCATTGAATAAGTCATGTCATGAGCCACTATTGGTTGGCGCAGTGAAGTCAAACATGGGTCACGCTGAAGCTGCCTCAGGTTTGGTTGGTTTGACCAAAGTGCTGTTATCGTTGGAGAAGGGTCTGCTACCGGCCAATCTTCATTTCGAAAAAGCGAATCCAGATATAACGGCCATTGCTGAGGGTCGTATTGAGATTATCAGTGAAAATCGTCCTTGGAGTGGCGGTTACATTGCCGTGAACGCGTTTGGATTTGGTGGCACTAATGCGAATGTCTTGATTGATGGGCGGGTACAACCAGGAGAAACTGGCCAACCTTTGTCTGAGAATGAGATCATACCGCTGACCCACCGCACTGAGTCTGGACTGAATGCACTTTTAAGCAGACTTCAAAAGACTCCCCCCAATGAACAGACAAGGGCGCTTTTGCGTGGTATCTCAGATGTACCGCTTAATGCTCACCCCCACCGCGGAGTACTCGTTTCTAAGGTTGGGAAATTGGTCGCTCGGCAGGCGCTGCCCCGCAGAGAACGACCGCCACTTTACTTTGTGTTTCCAGGAATGGGATCACAATGGCCCGCTATGGGGGCTGCCTTTGGCCAATCCAAAACATCGGTCTTTCGCCGCACCCTTGAACGTTGCCAGAGGGCGTTACCCAAGACGTTCGATCTTATTGGTTTGCTGGTTAAGTCCGATGCAGATTTGAGTGGCCCCATTGCCTCTCAAGTGGCTGTGGTTGCCTTTGAATTGGCTTTGTATGAGCAGCTTGCTGCATTGGGGTTAAGGCCTGATGGTGTGATGGGACACAGTATTGGTGAGCTTGCGTGTGCCTATGTGGCTGGTGCGCTGACGATAGAACAAGCCATGCGGGTTGCATTGGCCAGAGGGCGGAGTCTTGAATCACAGCTCAATGGCGACGGTGCCATGGCTGCAGTAGCCCTCTCTGATGAAGAAGCGCGAAGGATATGCCCAAAAGAGATAACCATCGCTTGTTATAATAATTCGAAAAGTGTCACTTTCTCAGGCCATATCCGTGATATACAGCGGTTCGTGAATAATCTGAAAGGTCGAGGGGTTGACGCAAAACTCATTCCGACGGCAGGCATCGCTTTTCATTCACCATTTCTCAAGCCCTCTATTCCGATCTTTCGCAAGGCTCTGGAATCTCTCTTTTCCGCCAACAATCCTTCTCTGAAAAAGCCCTATACGACTACCTGGATTAGTACCTCTCGACAAGCGCTGCAACCGGATTGTGATATCGACTACCTGGTAGGTAACTTGGCCAATCCTGTCGACTTTCAACAGGCGATGACGAGGATCCCAGACGGGGCCGTGGTTGTTGAAGTTGGTCCCAGCGCACCACTGGCGTCATTGGTGGCGGAAGATGTGGCTACCGCTGAAGTGATCACTTTAACAAGGCGTAACGAATCGACTCTGGCACAATTCTACAGCGGTGTGAGCAACCTCTATCTTGCTGGCATTGATATTGAATGGGATGAACTGTTCCCAAAACTGAATAGGCCGCTAACCGATGTACCGACCATCGAAGGATTGGCCAGTTTTGATCATACACAGACCTGGCAGATACCTAAATTTCCAAAATCTGGTAGTGCGACAGATAACATTAGGCTGCAACTCACTTCTGAACGAGACGGCTATTTATTGGATCACAAGCTATTGAGGCGGTCTTTGATGCCGGCGACCGGTTACCTTCTGCTGGTCTGGCGAACGCTAGCGGCTCGGCATGGAACCGTTCCCGAACAGTTTCCCATTACCTTCACAGATGTGGTGCTACATCGAGCAACAACCATTACCAAAGGTGAGGTTATCTTTGAGGTGCAACTTCTGCACGAGAGCTATCAGTTTGAGGTGAGAGAGTCGGGAGAGTTAGTGGCATCAGGCGTGGCGCAGCGGATGCAAGGGCCGCTCATCCATCTGCTACCAACAGATGAGCCGGTGAAACAGACCTTGGATGGTAAGGGCTTCTACAAAGAACTTCGTCTGCGTGGTTATGAGTATGGGCCAGCCTTCCAAGGCATCGAACAGATCAGCCTTGATGGCAGATGGGCGATGGTTAAATGGCAGAAAAACTGGGTTAGTTTTCTCGATGCAGTTCTTCAAATGGGTCTACTCGATGCGGAACGTAAACTCTTTTTGCCAGTCAGCATCGAACGCTTGAGTATTGATCCCACATGCCAGCCATCAAGCGGTTCGCTGGCACTTCACTCAGATAAACATCTTGGATTGACCGAATGTTCGAGCATGCAGCTTCGAGGGTTACGAGTCGCCGAGATGAAACTTCCTAAGCCTCAAAATGAAGCAACGTTTTACAGCCAGGAGTTTGTGCCTCTCGATGAGGAAGATTGTCTGAAAAAACAGTCGGATGTCCTGCCGTACCGCTACTATGAAGTCTCAGAGCAGCGCGCCTTGGCTCGATTTGATGAGTTCATACAGAAAGCCCAGGAAAATCGTTGGGAGATACCTGTGCACATCAATAAGCTAGACACACTATTAAGGCCGCTGCCTCGAAATGCCAGACTCGCCAATCAGTATCTCGACTATCTGGATCACCCCCAGGCCAAGCTATTGCAACTACTTGAGCACTGCTACCAAACTCCGAAGGCACTACTCAATAATCCGATGCCTGTGGTTCTATCCTTTCCTGAATATGGAAGCGTATATAGTGAAGATCTTGCTGCAAGCCTGCTTTTGAAGGAGCGTTATCTTGGGTCGTTGCTAGAAATTGTGCGAGAGGCATCGGCAGTCTCTGGTGTCATGCGCATCTGCGAGGTAGGTGCAGGGACCGGCGGTTTGTCGGTAAATTTGGCACGATCACTCTTACACCAGCGTGATCGTTACGTTTTAACAGATATTTCTGCCGGCTTCTTTCCCAAGCTGAAAAACCTGCTTTCCCGCTATGCGAATATCCTGGATTTCGTTACCTGGGATGTGGGGATGGCAGCGCCAGCGGAAATGAGGGGGGCGTTTGACCTGGTCGTGGCCAGTAACGCAGTACATGTGGCATCCAACATTAAGCAGGCTTTGGAAAATATCCATCAGGTGCTTGATGATCGCGGTTTTCTGATACTCCACGAGATTAACCGCTGTTCACCCGCTCCTCTGGCTATATGGGGCCTTCTTGATGAACTATGGGACTTCGATGATCCAGAATATCGCAGTTTCAGTGGATTTATCTCTGATGAGCATTGGCAGGAATTGCTTGATCAAGCGGGTTTTGATCGGGTTGCGATCAAGAATGACGGCTCGCTTATCTCACTCTATCTCTATCGAAAACGCGCAAGGAATCCAATAAGTATTCGTCGGGTTGTATTTGAGGCAGAGAATGGCCTGAATCTGGACGCCGTACAGAATGAGATCCGTGCCCTTCAGGAGGATAAAGCGGACCAAAGGCCGTTATGGATCGAAGGGGATTCTAACCGGGCACCAGGACTGCTGGGCATGGTCTCCTGTACCCGTCTGGAGTTATCTCGTGAACTCATCCGGGCGCTCTATGTAGAGGGAGACATCTCAGAAGTGACAGATGATCTTCGCGAGCGTCTGCTGCAATCTGATCTCATTTTCAATGTGGTTCGTGAGGGTAGGTTAGGGACTATGTGTCATGTGCAACCTAGGCCGTTATCAGAAAAAGCCTCAATAAATCTCGAGTTAGCCGTAGATACTCCGGGAGATCTCTCTTCGCTCCATTGGCAGTCGGCACCGCTCGCCCCTGCAGAGATTCACGATACCTACCATGTCTGTTATGCGGCGCTTAATTTCAGAGACATCATGCTGGCCAGCGGCAAGCTCTCTTTCAGTGTGTTTAAAGGGTCTATGGGGTCTTCCTTTGGTAGTGAGTTCTCCGGCTATGATCGTAGTGGAAATCGCATCATGGGCTGTTTACCTCGTCCAGTGGGTAGACAGATGTGGGCAGGTCCTGGTGAAAGTAAATTCATTCTTAAGGTTCCCGACGCTTGGACGCTGGAGCAGGCAGCAACCGTCCCTTTGGTCTATCTTACTGCCTATGTTGCGCTTGTCGATCGGGCTCGCTTAAGGCCAGGGCAGTCGATTCTCATCCACTCAGGCACAGGCGGCGTGGGACAGGCTGCAATTCATCTGGCCCTGTCGATGGAGCTTGAGATCTTTACCACCGTTGGCACTACAGAAAAACGTGCACACCTGCGGAAACTCTTCCCACAGATCCCTGAAAGTCACATAGGAAGTTCCCGTGATGCTTCATTTGAATATATGGTGCGTCATCTGACCCATGGTGAGGGCGTTGACGCTGTGCTTAACTCGCTGACAGGCGAACTGCTCGAAGCCAGTTTACGTTTAGTGCGACGACATGGCCATTTTCTGGAAATTGGCAAATATGATATGGCTGAGAACAGTCGGCTTGGTATGGCGCCTTTTCTGCGTGATCTGACATTTCATGGTATCGGTATCGATAACCTGCTGGTGTATACCGATCCCGAACGAACTGCCAACGCTGTACAACTACTCGAACAGGGTATCCGCGATGGGGTTGTTAAGCCCCTTGAAACCACCGTTTTTGAGGCCTCGGAGATTGTAGCTGCGGCACGCCACATGGCCCGTGGCATCCATGTTGGCAAAATTCTGCTTCGGCTGCGCGATCCAGACAACAAAAAACTGAGTCCTGTGTCTGCCGTGCAACGATTTCGATGCAACCCTAGTCACACCTATTTGATCACCGGTGGATTGGGGGGCATTGGCCTCGAATTGGCGAATTGGCTGATTATAAGAGGCGCACGAAAACTGGTATTGACCTCTCGGACTGGTGTGCGCAATAACTACCAAGCCTATCAGCTGGAGATGTTTCGACGGCAAGGCGCCGAGGTTGAGGTGTCGACTAAGAATGTCAGTAAGATCGCTGACTGCAAAACGCTCATAGAGAAAATTGAAGCAAAGGCTCCCCTAGGTGGGATATTTCATCTGGCAATGGTTCTTGATGACGGCTTCTTCGTTAACCAAACAGCTAAAACCTGGCAACATGTGATTGAGCCCAAGTTCCAAGGGGCTATCAATCTGGATCTCTGCACGAGGGAGTGCGCTGCACTGGCTCAGTTCGTAGTGTTCTCTTCCCTGGCAGGTGCTCGCGGGAATCCTGGACAATCCAACTACGGGTATGCCAACGTTGCAGCCGATGAGCTTTGTCGGCGACGCCATGCCGAGGGGTTACCTGGGGCAGCAATTCAATGGGGCCCAATCGATGATGTTGGCTTCTTTTTTAATTACAAGGAGCAGGTCGACATTGCCAGCGTTCGAGTGAAACCTCAGAGCATTGACTCTTGTTTGCGTGCCTTGGAAAGCTGCATACTCAATGAAATACCCGTCATGGCCAGTGTGGTAGATATCGATGAATTTGGCTTAACCCAGGTTGCAGTTCAGGAACGGCTCTCTGAGGAGCAGTTGGTTGAGGATATCAAGTCAATCATTGGTTTGTCGGCTGATGTGGAGATTGGTGCTGGCAGGCGATTGATTGAATTAGGTGTCGATTCACTGATGGTGGTTGAGATTCGACACCGACTCCGCGAGACTTACGGGCTCAATGTAGGGCCAGCTGAGATTCGGGATGTTTCACTGGATGACCTGGTGTTGATGTACACTCTACTACACACCTCTGCTATGTCGGATGGAGATAGTCTACCTGTGGAGCTTGAGCACCCACTCAGTCAAGGAGGTGCTCAAAATAATAATGTGATCGAATGTTACCGACAAGGTGTTAACTCTGATCAAGTACTCTATGTTCTGGCGGGTTTTATGGTTGATGGCAGCGAATTACTCGCTCAGGTTGATCTGCCTGCTAAACCTAATGTCTTTCTGGTTCGCTACGATGAGTGCTCATCCCATACAGAGTTATTCGATGCCTTAACTCAGCATGTCATGCAGCTACCGAATGAGGTGGTGTCAGTCAAAGTGCTTTGTCACAGCATGGGTGCCACAATGATGCAACACCTGCTATCTATGGGGTGGCTTGAGTCGATAGACAGAGATGTAGAGATAGTTGCTGTAGCACCTGTCAGTGATGGTTATTGTGAGTCTTTGAGAGCACTAAATAGCGAAGAGCTGGTTCAGATCTCCGATAGTGAGGCCCTCACAAGGTTACGTGAACTACCTTTCTATATTGAATCACCAAAATTGCCACTGGCCAACATCCGTCGGCAGGTGATGTTATTGGGTGATACCAGAAATCATCAAGTGACGACACCCTTCAATCGTATTCTGCTACCTCGTGATGATACGTTATGTATCACGGTTCATGATGCCGCAACTTTGGGATACAAGATCCAGGTAGTCGACGGTTTTCATGACCTCAGCACAGTTAGTTTGGGGAGTCTTTGAGGAATCTAAAAAGTCAGTTGATCGCTCCATTCTAATAACAGGTATCTGATTTTGAAAAAATAGCTTTGATGGTTATGGTCACCTACTGGGTATCGGTGTCCGGCCTATATTGCCCAAGGTAGCCCTGAGTTTTTTCGCGAGAGGCTTATACAGGCTGATGGTTTCGATTAATGGGATTATAAGCCATTGCATGTGCCGGCAAT
>JARRQF010000168.1:0-14364 GCA_037382065.1 Candidatus Thiodiazotropha sp.
GCTGTCCAACTGATCTTTTTAGGTTGAAAAGGGCGAGCCATTCCCTGCGCATTGCGCCTTGTCTCCTGGCCTGAGCAGGCTTCTATCATCGTCAATTTGTATGAAGCACCACACTAGTATGAAACATTACACTAGTATGTAGGATGTGGTGAGGCACGAACCGCATCAATAACAGAGTGCTGTGGTTCATAATTATTTATTCCTCCGGCCCTAAAAACTGTTAGGTATCCGAATTAGTTGATATAATCTATATTTTAGGTAAGGAGGTGGCTATATATGCCACAATGGATTATTTATGGTTATCAGAAAATATATTACTCTTCTATTGCTGGTTTTTAGTATAAGTGGTTGCAATAACGATAGTTCTAAAAGTAATGAAGATAACTTTGAGGTTAATAATGACTTTGAAGTTAATCTGGAAACCAAAGATAAATTTGATCAGCTTTTAACATCCTTTGCTCAGGGTGAAAATATCACCATTATTCTTCATATTAAAAATATCTCTTCTACAACGAAAAATTTAAACTTTAATTCGAGTAAGCAGTATGACTTCGTCGTAAAAAATAGTGAAAATGAACTATTTTGGCGCTGGTCTAGTGGTCAATTATTTACTGATGTGCTTACATCTTATGATTTAGCTCCAAATGAAGAACGGATTATTACATATACATGGAACCAAATGACTTCAGATACGGGCACCATGTTACCTGTAGGTAGTTATGTACTAGAGACTGATGATATTGGAATTGATGTTGTGGCGACTCAGAAACTTACAATATTGTAAATGCCTAATAGATACGATGAAGATGCTCATCCAACTGCACACTATTGTCCCATTGTGAAATTTTTTTAGGATTATGTACGAAAATGGGTTGTTTGTCGTGCTGTGGCTCTGAGGTGCTTTTCAACCTAAAAAGATCAGTTGGACGGCGTGAAGGGTGCGCTTGTGGTGGTACAGGGCAAGGGTCGCTCCTGCCATCCATGTGCTCGCGACACTTGTGCATCCATGCACGGCGCGCAACGACGCGGAATAGCCCGCTATTCTAAGGAGTTGCAACGCCGCCATGTGCCGCCACAAGCGTGCCATTCACGTTGTAGCGTGACTCACCCAGTAGGTGACCATCACCATCGAAGCTATTTTCTTTAAAATCAGAAACCTGTTATTAGAATGGAGCGGTCAACTGATTTTTTTAGGTTCAAGGCACCGGTTCTACTTGCCATATTTTTTGCGCATATTCTTTGATCGTGCGGTCGCTGGTGAAATAACCCATTCTAGCTGTATTGAGTATGGCCATGCGGTTCCATGTTGATGGGTCACGGTAGACTTGGTCGGCCTGATCACTCACATCCATATAAGACTGGAAGTCTGCCAGCACTTTGAAGTGGTCCGAATTGAGTAGACTATCGGTTATCATTTGATAGCGGGTTGGCTCTTCTGGGGAGAAAAATCCGTTCGAAATCATATCGATAATTCGTTTTAACATGGGGTCTGATTCATAGAACTTTCTCGGTTGGTAACCTGTCCGATCGAGTCTTGCTACCTCTTCGGCTTTCATGCCAAAAATGAAAATGTTTTCGGCGCCGATTTGCTCCATCATTTCCACGTTTGCACCATCCATGGTCCCTATGGTCAGGGCTCCGTTCAGAGCTAGTTTCATATTGCCTGTACCCGATGCTTCCATGCCAGCAGTGGATATCTGTTGAGAAAGCTCGGCGGAGGGAATAATATCGGAGGCAGTGGTGACATCGTAGTTGGGGATGAAGATTATCTTTAATCGATCGTTGACCGCTGGATCATTGTCGATGACGTCGGCGACGTCATTGATCAGGCGGATGATTAGTTTTGCCATGCTGTAACCGGGCGCCGCCTTGCCGCCGAATAGGATGGTGCGCGGTACAGCGTCGATACTCGGGTTATCGATTAGGCGATTGTAGAGCGCAATGGCGTGAAATAGGTTAAGCAGTTGGCGCTTGTATTCGTGTATCCGTTTGACCTGGACATCGAATAGGGTGTTTGGATCGACCTGTTTTTTTAAATAGTATTTAATCAGGTTGACCATATTGATTTTATTGGCTAGTTTGATTTCGGCAAACTTGCTTTGAAAGCTGCTATCTTCGGCAAAGTGTTCTAACTGTTTGATCTGGCTCAGGTCGTGAATCCAGTCGGACCCAATGGCTTCACAGATAAGTGATGAAAGGCCTCGGTTGGATTGGTAAAGCCAACGGCGGGGTGTGATGCCATTGGTGATGTTAATAATTTTATTCGGGAAAAGGCGGTCAAACTCCTTGAAGGTTGATTGACGCAGCAGCTCGCTGTGCAGAGCGGAGACTCCATTAACCTTGTGACTGCCGATAATTGCCAGGTGAGCCATGCGAATGCGCCGTCCACCATATTCATCAATGATCGATAGTTGGCGCTGAATATTCATGTCACCAGGATGCAGGTGTCCAACCATTAACAGAAAGCGACGGTTGATTTCGAGTATCAATTGTAAATGACGTGGCAGCATCTGTTCGAAAATGCCGACTGGCCATGTTTCGAGCGCCTCTGGGAGTAGGGTATGGTTGGTATAGGAGAAGACTTGTGTGGTAATCTCCCAGGCGAGTTGCCACTCCAGTTGATGTTTATCCATCAATAGGCGCATCATTTCGGGGATGGCGATTGCGGGATGGGTGTCATTGAGTTGAATGGCTACCTTGTTAGGTAATTCATTCAGGTCGTCGTGGTCGGCGAAAAAGCGTCGCAGGATATCTTTAAGTGAGGCGCTGACAAAAAAGTACTGCTGCTTCAGTCTTAGAAGCTTATTCATGGTGCTACTGTCATTTGGGTAGAGTACCTTGGAAATATTTTCCGATAAGGTTTTACCTACCACCGCTTCAGTATACTCGCCACGATTGAACTGGTTGAGGTCAAAGTCTTCATGGGCTTTGGCGCTCCATAAGCGTAGGTTATTCACTGTATCATTGTGATATCCGGGAATGGGGGTGTCATAAGCTTGGGCAATGACCACATCCCCGTCGATCCAGTCGAAATGACGCCGACCGCTGCTGTCTTGATACTCCATTACCCTTCCACCGAAGCGTACTCGGTAGGAGACTTCAGGACGGGGAAATTCCCAGGGATTGTCGTGCAGTAACCAGTTTTCAGGCTTCTCAACCTGCTTTCCATTCTCTATTATCTGGCGAAACATGCCATATTCAAAACGGATACCATAACCAGAGCCTGGAATGTTCAGGCTAGCCATGGAGTCAAGAAAGCAGGCGGCGAGTCTTCCTAGGCCTCCGTTTCCAAGTGCCGCATCGTGTTCCAGATTGCGCAGACTTTCGAGTTCAATGCCCAGTTTATGCAGAGCCTCGCTACAGGCATCGTGAATACCCATATTCAGCAGACTATTGATCAGGCTACGTCCGATTAAAAACTCCATTGAAAGGTAGTAGATCCGCTTCGCATCATGTTTGTAGTAGTTACGCTGGGTCTCCATCCAGCGCTCTATCAGTCGGTCTCGTACGACATGGCTGAAGGCCATCATCCAGTCATGATCAGTTGCTGTGAAGGGATCTTTGCCGATGGTATAGACTAGATGGTTGGATACTGATCTTTGGATGGCTTTGGGATCGGAGCCTAAGTAGTCATATTTAAATGCACTGTGTTTGACTTTGCTCATAGATGCCTACTTAAGTATGAGTATGCTTGGTTTTTGACTCAAGATATTGAGGTCACAACGAAGCTATTATTCTGGAATCCACCGTTGAATATGGATTATGCACAAATTCTGATCTAAGCGTCTTTAGAGTTTAGGCGAAAAATGTCGATGTGTCGCGATGAAAGAGTTGCGTAGCAATAGCGGTAGAATCAAGGCATATCCGAGCAGGCCCAAGGTATCAGCGGCCATGTCCCAAAGTGAAAATTCGCGGAATGGCAGGAATGCCTGAACCACTTCAATAAAGAATCCGTAGGTAATCAGCGAGAGGGCTTTTGGTAAGTTCCAGGGCATTTCAGGCCAGGAGAAGTCTGCCAGCAAGGCGAGGCAGAAAAAGGCTGCAATATGGGAGACTTTATCATTCAGATTACTGATGATGGGTATATCCAGGGGCGTGAACGCCAGGTAGCTGATTACGACCAGCGCTACCCCTAGAGCAATGCGAAAAAGCAGGGTACTGGATGCCGTGATGAGTGAGTGCTTGTTAGCTCCCATCTGTGGTATGTTCCCGAGCAATGGCTCGGTAGGCGATATCGGTTCGAAAATAGACCCCTTCCCAATGTATGCTCTGGGCTAGCTGGTAGGCACTCTGCTGGGCCAGGGTAACTGTCTCTCCTAGCGCTGTGGCACACACGACTCTACCGCCTGCGGTCACAATTTTATCACCATCCAGGCGGGTGCCAGCATGGAAGACCATGCGCTCATGTGTTCCATTTTCAGCGAGTCCGCTGATTGGCAGACCCTTCTCATAACTACCAGGATATCCACCAGCTGTCAGTACCACACCTACCGAGGCTCGTGGGTCCCATTCTGTGGTCTGTTGATCCAGGCTTCCCTCCAAAGCAGCAAGGCAGTGGGCCACTAGGTCTGAGCGCATGCGTAGCATGATCGGTTGTGTTTCGGGGTCGCCAAAGCGGCAGTTGTATTCAATGACCTTGGGTGTGCCGTCACTGCTGATCATCAGTCCAGCATACAAAAATCCGATGTAGGGCAGCTTCTCATCTGCCATTCCTTTTACTGTGGGCAGGATGACCTCATTCATGATGCGCTCATGGATTTGCTCACTGACCACGGGGGCTGGTGAGTAGGCACCCATACCTCCGGTATTGAGTCCGGTGTCGCCATTGCCAACCCGCTTATGGTCTTGGCTGGTGGCCATTGGCAAGACATGTTTACCATCGGCCATGACAATGAAACTGGCCTCTTCACCTTCTAGGTACTCTTCAATTACCACTCTGTGACCAGCCTCGCCGAAGACATTGCCTGCCAGCATATCGCGCACGGCAGATTCAGCCGTTGCCAGGTCCATGGCAACGATAACCCCTTTTCCTGCTGCCAAACCATCAGCCTTGATAACGATCGGTGCGCCACACTGGTGTAGATAGACCAAGGCATCATCGATATCGGTGAAGGTTTTGTAGTCGGCCGTCGGTATTTTATGGCGGGCCAGAAAATCCTTTGTGAATGACTTCGAACCCTCAAGTTGTGCAGCGCCAGAAGAGGGTCCAAAGCAGCGTAATCCCGCCTCATTGAAACGATCCACGATACCCATCACAAGGGGAACTTCCGGTCCTACGATGGTCAGGCCGATCTGTTCCTGTTTAGCGAACTGCACAAGTTGTTCGATTGACTCAGCAGCGATCTCCACATTTTCAAGCTTACTTTCGCGTGCTGTGCCGGCGTTTCCAGGGGCAACAAACACCTTCTCCGCCAAAGGAGACTGAGCCGCTTTCCAAGCCAGGGCGTGTTCACGGCCGCCTGAACCGATGATGAGGATTTTCATTAATTGGTTCAACATTAATGGCGAAAGTGGCGCATGCCGGTAAAGACCATGGCCATGCCATGCTCATTGGCCGCTGCAATAGCGTCATCATCGCGCATGGAGCCGCCTGGTTGGATGACGGCTACGATACCTGCTTCTGCTGCGTTATCTATGCCGTCTCGGAAGGGAAAAAATGCATCAGAAGCCATTACGGAGCCTTTGACCTCTAACTTGGCGTGTTCTGCTTTGATGCCAGCAATACGAGCTGAATTGACCCGGCTCATCTGGCCCGCACCTACGCCAATGGTCATGCCGTCCCGGCCATAGACAATGGCATTGGATTTAACGAATTTTGCGACTCTCCAACTGAACAGGAGATCACGCATCTCTTGTTCTGTTGGTTGACGTTTGGTGACGACCTTGATTTCATGCGTGAGTTGCAGGTCAGCATCCTGAACTAATAAGCCGCCGTTAACACGCTTGTATTCGGTACGGTGAACTGATTCGCTAAGCCATTCACCACAAGCCAGCAAGCGCACATTCTTTTTGCAGCTCACCGCCTCAATGGCGGCAGCAGAGATTTTGGGGGCGATGATGACTTCAACGAACTGTCGTTCGACGATGGTTTTAGCCGTTTCACCATCCAGTTCACCATTAAAGGCAATGATGCCGCCGAACGCTGATTCAGGGTCGGTACGGTAGGCACGCTCATAGGCTTCAAGCAGCGTTGCGCCATAGGCGACACCACATGGGTTGGCATGTTTGACGATGACGCAGGCAGGTCCCTCATCAAATGATTTCACACATTCCAGGGCCGCATCGGTGTCACCAATGTTATTGTAGGAGAGCTCCTTGCCTTGTAGCTGTTTGGCAGTGGCAATGCACGCCTCTTCAATTTTATGTTCTACAAAAAAGGCCGCTTTTTGATGTGGGTTTTCACCATAGCGCATGGTTTGGCTCTGTTTGAACTGTAGCGATAAGGTGCGTGGAAAGTCACTGACCTCATCACCTATTCTGCCGCCAAGGTAGTTGGCGATAGCCGCATCGTAGCGAGCCGTGTGTTCGAAGGTTTTAACGGCGAGATCAAAGCGAGTGGTATCACTCAGTATATTGTTATTGGCGGCCATTTCATCGGTAACTCGCTGATAGTCTGCAGCATCTACGATAACGGCAACATCTTTATGGTTCTTGGCCGCGGCACGCAGCATGGTTGGGCCACCAATGTCGATATTTTCGATGGCCGTTGGCAGATCACAGTCTGGGTTGGCGACTGTCTCTTCAAAGGGATAGAGATTGACGACGATAAGATCGATAGGGTCGATGCCGTTTTTCTTCATAACGCCGTCATCAATGCCGCGCCGACCGAGGATGCCGCCATGTATCTTGGAATGCAGCGTTTTAACTCGTCCATCCATCATTTCTGGAAAGCCGGTATATTCAGAGACCTCGATAACCGGCACGTCGTTCTGAGTGAGCAGTTTGGCGGTACCTCCTGTGGAGAGTATTTCAATCTTGTTTTCAGTCAGACTGCGGGCAAATTCGAGTATGCCGGTTTTATCTGAAACGCTGATCAGTGCGCGCTTTATCGATGCCATGAGCGATTCCGTAAGTTTGTTATTCGAGAATGAGTGGCGGGAAATTTACACTTTAATAAGGTGAATTAATCCAGGTCATATTGGGAAAGTTTTTTACGCAGGGTGCTGCGGCTGATGCCTAAAATAGTGGCGGCCAGTGTTTGATTTCCCCCTGCGTGCTTCATGACGCTTTCGAGTAAAGGTGCTTCAACCTCGTTCATTACCATGCGGTAGAGATTGTTTGCTCCATGTCCGTCGAGGTTCTGGAAATAGAGCTGCATCGCATTACTGACGCATTGGTGCAAGGGTTCTGGTTTTTTATTGTGGGTCACTGTCAGGTATTCATCACGCTGTTGGTTTTGTAGAGCTACTTCAATCATCATGCCGCTATATCCCCATTATTTTGCAGGAACTCAAAGTAGTCATAAATCGCCTTAATTTGTTGTGTCGAAGACTCTAAATAGTTGATTCTGTTCCTGAACGCAGCGCCTCCCGGGCGCCCCTTGCTGTACCAGGCAATATGCTTTCTGGCGATGCGTATACCATGGTACTCCCCATAAAATTCATAGAGTTGTCTGACATGTCCAGTAAGGATATCAGCAACCCAATTTAGCTTTGGTTCCGGCTTGAGTCTGCCGGTTTTTAGATAATAGTCGATCTCGCTAAAGATCCAGGGGCGTCCTTGCGCAGCGCGACCAATCATTAGGCCGTCAGCACCCGTTTCTTCCAAAACATCCGCTGCTTTTTGTGGTGAGTTGATGTCTCCATTGGCAATTATAGGAATAGTTATACTCTTCTTTATCTCTCGAATACTATTATACTCGGCCTGACCAGAGAATTTACAGGCTCGGGTGCGGCCGTGGACAGTCAGTGCTTGAATGCCAGACGCCTCGGCGATGGCTGCTATGCTCTGACTATTTCGGTTCTGTGTATCACTACCGGTTCGCATCTTGAGTGTTACTGGTACATCAACGGCATCGACAGTAGCCTCTAATATCGCTTTAACGAGAGGTTCATTTTGCAACAGCGCTGATCCAGCGGCACGTTTACAAACTTTTTTTGCCGGACAGCCCATATTAATGTCGATGATCTGGGCACCCATGGCAACATTGGCACGTGCAGCTTGCGCCATCAACACAGGATCCGAGCCAAGAATCTGTACACTGATCGGTGCTTGTTCTCCTTCATGGTCGAGCCGTTTATCGACATAGCTGTCGGAATGGCCTGTCCGTTATTCCGGCCATAGGCGCTAGTAGCAAATTGTTCTCTATTGTATAGGGTCCAATACGCATTAAAAATGGTCAATCAGTTGGGGTCGGAGGGATTGGGATACTACCCGTAAATTCGGGTGGAAGCAAAGGCAAAATTAAATTGAATTGATCTGATACCGGTTGCAAATCATACCTAACTTATGATTTAGCTAGAAGGGTGTGAAGTAAGTTATTCAATATCTGGCAGATATGAATGTAATTCTGGTTGGTGCTATCTGTTTACCTAACTGTGCGAAATAATCGAAAGAAGGTGGCGGAGAATTGTTAAACCTAAAAAGATCAGTTGGGCAGCGTGAAGAGTGCGCTTGTGGTGGTACAGGGCAAGGGTCGCTTCTGCACATCCATGTGCCCGCGACACTTGTGCATCCATGCACAGCGCGCAATAGCCCGCTTAGCCTGTGAAGTGAGCGGAGCAGTAAGGGGGCTAGCAGCAGGAGCCTACCAAGGCGATTTAAGCACGGATTAATGCCGCGTTTGAGCGCCGTAGAAATCGCCGTTCTATAGGGCGGCGAGGATGTCAAAGGAACTCAAATTTAAAGCCGGTGACTTCACTTCCAGGATCAACTAATTCGAGTTCAATACGTTCGGGCGTCAGCTTGCGCAATAAGTTATCTTGCTTATCGTTGGGTTGTCTATATTCGCTGACTGAAAAGGTACGGCTTGCGATCATCTTACCCATATCGTTATACAAGATTAGCTGTAGTTTGGGGTAGGGCTGGTCGAACGTGGCTGTATTGACTATCTCAAGTTGCAATAAGAGCGTGTTTTCTTTCTCAGGGTGAGCGGTCAGCGAGCGCTCTGTGATGAGGATTTTATTTTTTGCTATTCTTTTAGGTACTTCACAATGGACCAGGGAGCAGAAGGCATTAAGCAGTTGCCTGCCCGAGTCATGATAGATCAGTGTGTCTCTCATTTGCCATGCTATTTGCCCCGCGATGGGTAGCATCAGTAGCAGAGAGCCAATCAGCCAGAATAGAGAGGAGCGGAATCTCTTTGAATCATCGTCCTGGGCTTCAAATGTAAAGGGTGTCTCATCTTCCTGTTCGATTTCATCTGGACTGGTTTTGGCACTTTTAGGTAGCGGCTTTGGAGTGTCCTGCCATTCCTCATTATCAGCTGCGATTCCATTGTTCTCTAAAGGCTCTGAAAAGTTATCTAAATCGTCAGAGTCTTTGTCATCAGCTGCGATTCCATTGTTCTCTAAAGGCTCTGAAAAATTGTCTAAATCGTCAGAGTCTTCGTCATCGGCTGCAATTCCATTGTTTTTTAAAGGCTCTGAAAAGTTGTCTAAATCGTCAGAGTCTTCATCATCGGCTGCGACGCCATTGTTATCTAAAGGCTCTGAAAAGCTGTCCAAATCGTCAGAGTCTTTATCTTCACTACTAGCAATATACGGCTCTGGCTTGTCCAGTTCTATGATTTCTGCCAGGTCAGGATTTGATCCAACATAGTTGGTAAGCAGCGAGCTAGAGTCTTTGTCAAGTAAGTCGAACATCTGTGATTCAGTGTCCGCCGCGAAATAGTCTGGCTCGGTTTCCAATCCGTCGTCCTGTTCCAGAATAAACACGCTGTGACTGTCAATATCCTGCAGATGATCGTCAGTTTCAAGGTTGGAATCTTCGGTAAAGGGTTGAATGGACGATGAATCGTCCGCTAGATCATCAAGAGACCGCTCCACTTCACTGTCATCGATCAGTGTTGGGTATCGTTTACTTTTGATTGACGAAGAGGAGTATTGTAGATTCTCAAGTGATGAAATACTGGTGGCCTTTGTAACAGACGGATGTAGCTGTTTATCTGCTGAATCCATATCTCGATTATCGAACTGAGTCGGCAACTCTTGAAGGTGTTCCAAAGCATTGAAAACCTTGCTGCACTGACAGCATCGCACCCGCCCCTCAGCGGCCTTGAGTTGTTTCGGCTTAATGCGGAACAGGGTCAGGCAGTGTGGACACTGTGTAAACATAGTCGAATAGTGATCAGCACAAAAAATCGTTTAACCTGGAATTCATCAGATTCTACGCGAGAAACCCCGTTCTTTAGATCGGGGAGGGATAGCGTCCACCATCAGGCGGCCTGTCTCGCTGCCTCCTTTTTATTCCATGCTATCGCTGGTTGTGGGAAATAAGCATAGCCGTCACTGCGTTGTAGCGGCATGCCGTACCGATGGCTAATACCCTGGACAACGCTTTCTGCTGTTTGGATATTAAACGAGCCAGTGGCGCGCACGGCGATACGGCCGATGTATGTACCGGCTTTCTTACCACTTGGAATGACGGCAGCCGCATCCTGCAATGAGGCTTTTGGTGGATTCTTCTGTTTGTTTAAAACAAAAATGCCCATAAACACTCCTTGGTTAAAAGATGCCCTTACGGGCCTTGTAACGGGGGCATTCGCCCCGCTCCCCTCGCGGATGTCTCAACCGGCTCCTGCTTGCGCAGCGGATAAGACCTTCGCTGCTTTACCTTTCACCAGCATGATCCAATCGTTCCAGAGGTCGAGGCTGAGGAGGCACCCCGACGTGGGTCTTAACGACCTATTGCAAACGTAGCCGGTTGGTGACGGCTTCCGCTGGTCAACCCAGCTTATTTAACAAGCTCCGTCCTTTAGGGCGGGGTAGTTGACTGGGTTTCAGTCAGTGCTTGTTTTAGTTCCTTTGATCAGGACCCACTCTTCCTTATGTTTGATTGGTAACAGGCTGGCAAAGGGCTGATAGTGTGCAGCAACATCCTCTGCCTGTTCAGTGAGTATGCCAGAAAGGGCAAAATTACCTCCGGGTCTGATCAGTCCAGCAATCTGCGGAGCAAGGTCAATCAGTGGGCCAGCCAGGATATTCGCGACCACAAACTCGGCGGAGTGCTGAGGAGCCTGGTCTGGCAGAAAAGTACTGAGACGGTTAGCAACACCATTCTTTTTGGCATTATCCTGACTTGCTTGAAGGGCCTGAGGGTCATAGTCAATGCCAACAGCCGATGAGGCACCTAACTTCAAAGCGGCGATGGCTAATATACCAGAGCCACATCCGTAGTCGATCACTGTTTTACCTTGTAGTTCTTGGCTGTCCAGCCATTCGAGGCAGAGTGCTGTTGTGGGATGGGTGCCGGTGCCAAACGCCAAGCCGGGGTCGAGCTCTATCACCACACTATCTGTTTGGGCAATGGTTTCTCCTACCGGACAAACCCATAGTCGTTGACCAAAAGACATGGGTTTAAAGTGCTCCAACCATACCCTTTCCCAGATCTTGTCCTCAATCCGCTCCCAGTTAAGATTTGCGGATAGGCTTTCATCAAGTATAGCAGTAAGAGATTCTTGCAGTTTTTGTAAATCCTGTTCGCCTTCAAAGAGTGCTGTTACACGGGTATGTTGCCAAAGTTGTTCTGTCGCAGGAGGTGTCTCTAGTAAGGGTTGATCTCCTGCGTCGCCCAATGTAACCGAAAGCGCACCAAGGTTCTCAAAGACCAACTCAAGTAATGGCGCCTCTGCTTCACTGGTATCAATGGATAGCTGTAGCCAAGACATAATGAGTACCCTGCGATTAGAATGGAGTGGTTAACTGGGCTAGGTTTAAAGTCCCAGCTTCTTTTCTAAATAGTGAATGTTTGCTCCGCCAGCTATGAATGCACTATCGCGAATAATATCCAGATGGAGTGGAATGTTAGTCTTAATGCCGCTAATGACCATCTCCTGAATCGCAATGCGCATTCGGGCAATCGCTGAGCTACGTGTTTCACCATGAGCAATCAGTTTGCCGATCATGGAGTCATAGTAGGGGGGAACTTTGTATCCGTTGTAGATATGAGTGTCAACGCGGATACCTGGACCTCCTGGAGTATGGAGCTGGGTAATGGTCCCTGGGCTGGGCATAAAATTATCTGGGTCTTCTGCATTGATACGGCACTCTATGGCATGCCCATGTAGTTTGATGTCACTCTGTTGATAGCTGAGCGGTTTACCCGCTGCGATGAGAATCTGCTCCTTGACGATATCAACACCTGTAATCATTTCGGTAACGGGATGTTCCACCTGAACTCGGGTGTTCATCTCAATGAAGTAGAACTCACCATCTTCATAGAGAAATTCGAAAGTACCTGCGCCACGGTAACCGATCTGCCGACAAGCTTCGGCGCAGCGCTCACCAACCAGCTTACGTTGCTCCTCGGTGATACCCGGTGCGGGTGCTTCTTCCACAACTTTTTGATGGCGACGCTGCATGGAGCAGTCACGCTCAGCCAAGTGGATCGCATTACCGTGTGTATCGGAAAGGACTTGGAACTCCACATGACGGGGGTTCTCAAGAAATTTCTCCATATAGACCATGGCATTGCCAAAGGAGACATCTGCTTCTGCTTTGGTCATCGCCACTGCATTTAATAAAGTGGCCTCGGAATGTACGACCCTCATGCCACGGCCACCACCACCACCAGCTGCCTTAATGATGACTGGGTAGCCGATCTGGTTGGCCAGTTCCTTGGTGCGTTGCGTGTCGTTGTCAAGAGCGCCGTTAGAGCCTGGAACTGTCGGTACTCCAGCTTTACGCATCGCATCAATGGCGGCTACCTTATCGCCCATAATGCGTATGGTCTCTGCCTTGGGGCCGATAAAGATGAACCCGCTGTTCTCAACTCGCTCAGCAAAATCTGCGTTTTCGGAGAGAAATCCATAACCCGGATGTATGGCCACCGAGTCGGTGACCTCAGCAGCACTTATGATGGCGGGAACATTGAGATAACTCTCAGAGGAGGGTGCAGGCCCGATACATACGGATTCGTCAGCGAGTAAGACGTGTTTTAGGTCTCGGTCGGCTTCAGAGTGGACGGCGACGGTCTTTATTCCAAGCTCTTTACAGGCGCGCTGGATGCGTAATGCAATCTCACCACGATTGGCTATTACTATTTTGTCTATCATCCTAGAATCCGCAGTTGAACATGGTTTTGTAGGAGATCGCGGCGGGCATAACTTGCGCGTCGCTCGCTGTTAATGGCCAATTCCTTAACAAGAGTGGCAACATAGCAGGGTGCGTCGGGATTTTTCACAAATACTTGTAGCGTTAGTGGGTTCACCCAATGGGTGAGGATGAAATTCTTTAATTGATCTAGCATTTCATTACCTTAAGTCTGATATTAGCGGTCAACTGCGGAGTTTAGGAATATGCGTCTACTCAATCAATAATGAAGAGCGGTTCGTTATATTCCACAGGCTGACCGTTTTCGACCAACAGTTTTTTGATAGTGCCCGTTTTATCCGATTCGATCTGATTGAGTATTTTCATCGCCTCGATGATGCACACGGTGTCACCCACAGTGACTTGCTGACCTTCTTCAACAAAAGGCTTGCTGCCTGGTGACGGAGAGCGATAGAAAGTGCCGACCATTGGAGAACGTATTGCATGGCCTTGAATCTCCTCCTCGACTTCAGGGAGCGGTGTGGTAGGCGCTGGAGTTGCTGTGACCTGGGGTGTCATCCCTGAATGCATCATGTTGGGCATGACCATTGTGGGAGGCATAGCGTTATTACGACTGATTCTTAGTGATTCTTCGCCTTCGTGGATTTCAATCTCAGCGACATCCGATTCCTCCAGTAATTCGATTAATTTTTTTACTTTGCGAATATCCATGATGATATGTCTCTAAAAGTTTGTTAGTTGAGCCGCGCAGCAGCGGCTAGCAAGGCAAGTTCATAACCCAGTGCGCCGAGACCACTGATAACACCTTCGGCCTTGTCTGAGAAGAAGGAGTGTTTGCGAAACTCCTCTCTGGCATGCACGTTTGAGAGATGAACCTCAATATAAGGTATGCCTGTTCCCAGGAGTGCATCCCGAAGGGCGATACTGGTATGGGTAAAGGCTGCCGGGTTGATAATGATAAATCTCACCTCGGCTTGATAGGCTTCATGGACCCAGGTCAGCAATTCATGTTCTGCATTGCTTTGACGGAAGTCGATGTCATGCCCCAATTGCTTTGCTTTGAGCTCAAGGTCTTGGCTAATTTCAAGTAGAGACTGATGGCCATAGTGCTTGGGTTCGCGGAGCCCAAGCAGGTTCAGGTTTGGGCCGTTTA
>JARRQF010000169.1:0-8226 GCA_037382065.1 Candidatus Thiodiazotropha sp.
GTTTTGTTCGGTCGATGCCAGCACCATGGACTTAACATCATCGATAGTCCAACGGGAGCCGTCGTTAAAGCGGATTTCATGAATGACATAAGCGTAATTATTGATAGGATTACCGATTGCATCTTCATAGAAATAGCTACTCACCGTCACACGATCTTCCGTGCCAATCAGCTCCAGTATCAGACTGTTTTCGCTGCGAAAGAGATGGATATCACTTGAGGCAATGCCTGCCCCGAACTCAATGATATCGATACCGCCATCACCAACCGGGGGGTTTAGAATCGTGTTTAGAATCGTGTCCTGCCCGAAGCCTCGCTCAAAAATGTAGGTATCACTGCCAGCTTCCCCATAAAGGTTGTCATTGCCACTGCCACCCACCAAAGTATCGTTATCGTTACCGCCATAAAGACGATCAGTACCACCACCACCTTCCAGACGATCATTACCGGCATGGCCCCAGAGCGTATCCAGACCCGCACCACCGAGCAGGTCATCATTACCAACCGCACCGCCCAGGAAATCATTACCCCCAGCCCCATCCAGGGTATCGCCCGGTGCGTAGGCATACAGATTGTCATGACTTTGCGTGCCCTCCTGCACCCGCTGCTTGACCGTCTCGACATCCCAGACAGTGGTATCGGCAAAACGGATTTCATCTATGGCGTAACTTCCGGCAGCATCTTCATAAAAATAACGGCTTATGGTCACTCGGTCATCCGTATCAATCAGCTCCAAAACCAGGTTGCTTGAGGAACGGTAGGCATGGATCTCATCCGGTCTAATATCCGCACCGAATTCGATCACATCGCTACGTCCAACCGTGGTGTCGTAATTGCTGATGGTATCCTGACCAAATCCCCGCTCAAAATAGTAGGTATCGTTCCCGGTGTCCCCTTGAAGCTGGTCATTACCAAGACCACCCTCCAGGCGATCGGCTCCCGCACCACCATATAACCAATCGTTCCCCACACCTCCGTCGAGAAGATCGTTTCCATCCTGACCCAAGAGGGTGTCCCTGCCTCCATTCCCACTAAGTTGATCGTTTTCACCCATGCCTTGCAGGGAGTCATTACCCTGGCCACCGGTCAGGTGATTTACACTCTCATCGCCAGTGAGGCTCTGAGCTTCCGGCGCCACCATGGTTGGCAACAGTGCAACCACATCCTCATAACTCCAAGCCGTGCCATCTGAAAAACTTATCTCATCCAGCACATAACGACTGGTACCGTTACTGAGAAAATAGTTGGTTACTTGCAGTCGGTCACCGGTATCGAATATATCCAGGTAAAGAGTGTTATCCCACTGACTCAGAAAAATATCCGTGCTGACAATACCAGGACCGAACTCAATAACATCGGTGCGACTACTGTTCGCATCAGTGTTCTGTTGGTTGTTATCTAGAATGTCCTGGCCAAACCCCCGTTCGAAGTAGTAGGTATCACTCCCCGAGCCACCATAGAGGGTATCGTTACCACTCCCACCCTCAAGACGATCATCACCCTTATCTCCATTGAGAGTATCGCTACCGACCCCTCCGTAGAGGAAATCGTTACCGTCGTCACCATTAAGGGTGTCTGTGCCGCCCCCTCCCCTAAGGGTATCGGCTCCGGCATTGCCGTGGAGGCCATCATTCCCAGCTTCACCAAATAGTTCATCATCGAAAGAACCACCCGTCAGCGAGTCATTTCCTCCTGCCCCTTGTAAGGTACTGGCCTCATTGTAGGCGTACAGAGTGTCACCACTTTCGCTCGGCTGCTGCACCTGGAGCTTGATGGCGTCGATGTCCCAGAATGTATTATCTGCAAAACGCACTTCATCTAGAACATAGCGGCTGGTGGCATTGGTGAGAAAATAGTTTGTAACCGTGATTTGATCCTCGCTATCGTTGAGACGAAGGATCAAACTATTGGAGGCACGCGTGGCCGTTACCTGATCGGCGGTGATATCGGCGCCAAACTGGATGACATCGGTACGGTTGCTGTTGGCATCAGAATTTTGATAGCTATTATCGATCGTATCCTGACCAAACCCTAGGTCGAAGGAGTAGATGTCACTGCCACCACCTCCATACAAAGAATCCAAACCACTGCCACCCTCGAGATAGTCATCACCCGCATGACCATGGAGAGTATCGTTGCCGGCACCGCCCAGAAGACGATCATTATCGTTTTCACCATAAAGAGCATCATTACCCTCACCGCCCAGAATTTGATCAGCGCCGTCACCACCAGACAACCAATCCCGACCCATCCCCCCTTCGATGCGATCGTCACCTCCCCGTCCATAAATCAGGTCATTGCCAATCACCCCGGTGAGCGTATCCACGCCCTCGGTACCGTCCTGGCGCAAATCCCCTTGCGAAACATTGCGCCCTTCGTTGACGATGGTGAGATCCAGTTCCAAGGCGTCTGCCGAGTTCGCATCCACCACTTCGCTGCCGGTCAGTTGCGACAGACCGTCATACTGGTTCAGGGTGACATTGCCTTCTGCGTCAATCGCACGGATCAGACGACCCGCGCCATCATAGACGTTGCTGGTGATCCGATCCCCTGTGCTGGAGAGCGGACGGATCGCCTCTAATGTCACATCGACCGGTGCACCGTCAGTGTCCAGCAAGCCCGCCAGGGTAGTGGCCGACAAACGGGTTTCATAGACAATGCTGCGAACCCGTTGGTCGCGCTCATCATAGAGGTATTCGCTCAGCGTTCCACCCGCGTCAATGGCCGCAATTTGGCGGCCCTTTTCGTCATAAAGCTGATGGGTATGACGCCCTGTAGGATCGGTGGTGACACGCAACCGCCCGGCTGCGTCATATTGATAGGTTGTGGTACCCAGTGGGGTCGCATCCGCCGCACTCTGCTGTTCACTGATCAGCCGTCCTCGGCTGTCGAATACCTGAGTCGTCGCCAGCCCGTTGGCCAATCGGGTCAATGTCCGGCTACCCGCATCGTCGTATTGCGTCAGGGTGACGTGCCCCAAGGCGTCGGTGGTGCTATACAGGCGTCCCAGACCGTCGTAGTAGTAGTGTGTCGTGTAGTCGAGCGGGTCGGCCGTCTCCTCGCCGCGCGGATCGATGCGTGTCAGCAACTGCCCAGCTTGGTCATACACATAACGGGTGGTCGATGCGCCGCTCGCCACGCCCTGACCGCTACCATCAACGCTTTCGTACTGGGTTGTACTGCTCAGATTGCCTCGCACATCGTAGAGGTAGTCTGTACGCTGTATCTGGCTGGGGTCTTGCCCACCTTGCCAACTCAGCATCTGCGCTTCCGTCAGCGTGTCACTAAGGGTTAATGTGCCAACTGCATAACGACCTTCAAGATAGGTGATCGTCGCCACCTGTTGGCCTACTGCGTTGTAGCGGGTCTCCTCCACACGCCCTTCTGGACTGACCACGAATCGCAGGTGGTGTTCGCTATCATACACATAACGGGTAATCAGCGGATCGGCCGCTGTCTCGACACCTTCCCCATCGGGGTCTGGGGTCAGGTAGGCGATCTCGTTAAGCAACTCGCCCGCCTCGCTGTAGCTGTACTCAACGGTATTGCCTTCTGCATCGCGTTGGCTCAGTAAACGTCCATTACCGTCGTATGAGTAGGCGGTAATGTAACCGCTGCCGTCGGTTGTGGCGATCAGGTTGCCCTGTTCATCGTAGCGATACTGGGTCGATATCTGCTCGCCGCCTATCGCAGGTGAACGCACTTCGCTGATCAGACCAGCTTCATAAAAATAGCTGGTCACATGCCCCAAAGGATCTGCGACATCAGTTTGTCCGTTGACGCCGGTTTCGGCAGATGCCACTTCGTAATCGAGTGTGTCGGGTAGTTCGAGGTGATCACCTTCGGTCAATGTGGTCACGCCTAATGTCTCAGCCATCAGCGTTTCCAAGGCCGCTGCTGCCCGGATATCACCATAGGCTGTCTCGGCGATGCTCTCCCAACTGTCACCTGTCTGCACCAAGTAGTAGGGAACCGATTCGGGATCGCCAAGTACCGTCAAAACATCGGCAATCAGATTGGCCGTCAAGGTCTCGAGGGTGTCCCCCTGATCGGTGTAGGTAAAAAGGGTGATCGCGCCACTTTGATCGAGGGTTTCCAGGCGTCCTGACGCCTCATAGGTAAAGGCGACTGTGGTACCATCCGCCTGGCTGATCGAGGCGAGGCGGGTGCTGTCACCATCGTAGGTATACTGCGTGATGAAGGTTCGCCCGTCATCGATGGTGTTATCCTGAGGACTCAGATCCACCACCACTTCGCTTAGCCGGTTCAGGGCATCGTAGCCGTAGCGTACCCGGCTCTGTTCCACACCTTGTGAAACGGTTCGTATCTGGGTCAGATTCGTGCCGCTGTAGTCAAAATAGGTGGTCTGGCCTGAGGCATCCGCTATCTCGGTGATCAACGCACCAGTGTAGGTATAACTCAGCAGGTTGCCATCCGCATCCTGCTGCTGAATCAGACGACCCTCGCTATCAAAGCGCTCTTCTTTCTCTGGCGTGCCGTCCGTCCAGCTCCAGATCCCGCTCGTTTCCTCGAAACTCAGCGTGTCATGGGCCCCGTCACCCACTGTGCTGACATAAATCCCTCTGGCCTCATCGTAGGTAAACAGCGCCTCGGCACCATCACCAAAAACCTTGGTGATGCTCGACCCCACCGTATTGACTGTTCCACTCAAGCCAATCAAGCGTTGAGAGACATTCAGCCGCCAATTATCACCATTCTCATCGTCAAAGCGGCCAAAACTGTTGTAGGTGCGAACCAGCGCCAGATCCAACCCTTGGCTCGCGAGATACTCATCTTGGCGCTGAATAACCAGATTGCCGGTGGTGGTGTTGACATAGATGCGGTCACTCTGTCCGTTCCGCCCAACCCACTCGTTCTCGCCTCTGGTGCCTGAACGCCCAATCGATCCGTTGTAGAGTCCAAGATGTTCACCACCAATAATACCGACCATTCCTAATCCCTATTGCTTGATTTAACTTGAGTAACCCCAACAACAGCAGCCCAATAATGTTTTTTCATTGGAAGCCACTGAATGGTGTTCGTTAGTTATATCCAGATGAAATAAAATTTGTTTAGGGCATATAGAGAATTAAATTCTTGAGTTTTCCATCAGCAGGATAAACCTGCCCACAACTCGGTCGTTGTGATATATTCGCCCCTTGAAATAGCTAGGTATTGGTTAAAAAACTTTAAGGAGCCTGAATGTCCGTCGAACTTGAGCGGGCCCGCAAACTCGAGCAATTCTTTGCTCAGGATCCCTCCAACACGCTTCTTCTGCGTGATATTGCAACAACCTACCAAGCTGCAGGGGAGTATGAGAAGGCCCTTGAGTTTTTCGAAAAACTCAAGGATCTAACGATTGATGATCCTGGTTTACTCAATAATCTTGGCGTTCTCTATCTTGCTCTCAACAGGGGAGAAGAGGCCGTGGATGTATTGCAACAGGCCACGACAATCGCACCTGAAGCATCCAATCTGCTTTTTAACTTGGGATACACTCAGTTCTCCCTTGGCCAGACCGAGACCGCACGAGATCTTTTTGAAAACCTTATTGAGCAGAATCCGAACAATCCTGAATACCTCTATTTTCTCGCACTTGCCTATGATGAGTTGGGCAATGATGAAGCATCGAGGCAGTGCCTAGACAAGCTGTTTGCTCTTGAACCAAACCATTTACGTGGCCAGCTATTTTCTGCATTGAGCGATTTTCAAGCAGGCAATTTGCAACAAGCACAAAAACAGACAAAGCAAATCCTAGAGCGCTACCCAAATGACATCGAAACACTGCAACTCAAGGCAGAAATCGCACTTTTAGATTTTAACGCACAGCAAGCGCTCAGCACACTTCGCAAAGCCGAATCAATCAATCCAAAAGAGGCGCACACTCAGCTTTTATTGGGACAAACGCTACTTATGCTGCAGCGTAACAAACAGGCCCGCCAGGCGTTTGAAAGGGCTATAGAGTATGACCAGACATCCGCCTTCGCCCATATCGGCCTGGGTTGGGCGACACTGCTTAAAGAGGATTCTGCAATAGCTGAGCAGGCTTTTTTGCAAGCAATCTCAATCGATCCTAGCGAAGCAGATGCCTATGTTGGAATGGCCATTTTAGCCCTTATCAGAAAGGTACCAGAAGAGGCGAGGTGCCAAGCTCAGCAGGCACTACGATACAATCCTAAAAATATCACGGCTCAACTCATACTTGAGAGTGTCAAGCAAGCACAACACGAGAATCAAGCTTCCAACACAGCAGTCCAAGATCTACTGAACAACCATACCTTGACCCCATTTGGTTGGAGCGTAAAAGACTTAACAAAAAAATTTAAGGCATCAGCGACAGGTCGATCCGCAATCAACAAGCACCTTCGCTATGCACGAATGAAAAAAACCGTTGGAAAAACATAACCCATCTAACTAATTAATGACCATGGAGACAGCAACCATCATGTGGAATAATCTCTTTATTTCCTATGAACTCAAAAATGCCGAACAAAATCAGGATGAACTCAACGAAGCCATCCAGTCGCTAGGCAACTCAACCCAGCTTCATGGCACATGTTGGTATGTCAACTCACCCAAAAATGCATCTGAGGCTACCAACCTGATTGGTTCTTTCATTGAAGAGGATGACATTTTAATCGTGGCAAACACATCGACCGACTCGGCGACCTGGAAAAATCTCGAAGATAAACGGGAAATTCGTATTATTCAGAATTGGAAACGATAAGCATCCCTTCCCGACGTCGATACTAACAACGTTAAAAACGCATGTTATAGTCTGCCAGGAAACCTACCATACGAAGGCCTAAGATAAGGAATATGATAAACCAAAATACAAAGCTTGACGGCGATGAGCTAATGCATCTTGCGATGCAAGCCATGCAGACGAATAGCAACGAGCAGGCTATCGATTACCTGAAACGACTTTTGGAAATATCGGACGATAACGGCAAAGCCTACTATCTGCTAGGTGCTGTACATGCCCAGATTGGCATGTATGAGCGTGCTGCCGTTGAAATGGCCAAAGCTGTAGAATTGGATAGTGATCTCCCCACCGCACATTTTCAACTCGGTCTCTTGCATATCACGTCAGGCCGAGTCGAAGAGGCTGAACAGGCTTGGCAGGCCCTCGACAAACTGGGAGAGTCCGATCCTCTGTTTCACTTCAAGTGCGGCATGCTTCACCTGGTCAATGATGAATTTGATGCCTGTATTGAAGATTTAAACCAGGGCATTGCCTTGAATAATCTCAATGAAGCACTCAATAACGATATGCGTAAAATTATCAACGGAGCAGAGCAAGCCCGTGACAAGCCAATGAGCCCTTCCGTACCTGATCAAGAGCAAGGAGGAAACGATGGCGGCCGCCACATCTTACTCTCTGCCTATCAACGCGATGATGAAACCGAGCATTAACCTAGGTTGAATAGACATTTCACTTTCGTAATTCCTGTATGGATTCAATAAGCAAGCTGACAAGACTACTTGAAGCCCTTCGATTGCAACAAGCATCGAGTGGCAGTACTGGCGCGACGAAAGCTGGAACTACAAGTGCTGTCAAATCGTCGGCGCCCCAGGCTCAAAATTCAGGTGAGATTCCTACAAAAGTAGATCTTGACCAACTCAATAGACGCATTGGTGAGCGCATTAATCGCCTCCCCCCAGACGAACGTCAGGGCAATAAGGCGGTACAACTTTTTATTGATTCAGTACTAGCTTGGGAATTCGGAGAAGAGCTATTACAATCTGAATCTTTCTCACGATATTCAAGAAAAATTCAAGAAGCAATAAAAAATGATACCAGGTTACACCATGAGTTTAAGGTGCTGATAGAATTGCTAACTCGGTTATCCTGAACATTCACAGCCCTAATACTAAGCAGCTAGCCAACCAGAGCAATCGCACTACGTTGATCTTATGAAACTAGTCGTGAAACTAGTCGAGATACTCACTCAATCTCAGAAAGCGCTTAGAATTTGCATGACACATTTCATGTGTGTCTTTTTAAAGTTGGTCCTGAGCCATTCATCGACTGCTTTCTGGCATGAGTCACATCGATACGTTCTGTTATGAATAATGATGTAAGCTGCGCTTACGCTATTTTATACTCCCCTCACCCTGGCCCTCTCCCGGGGGGAGAGGGGACGTTCTTTTTTAGCTTGCCCCTTGCCTGATATATATTCCATTTAACGACTCATAAAGTACCCCAGCAAAGCTTTAATAAGTA
>JARRQF010000170.1:0-8225 GCA_037382065.1 Candidatus Thiodiazotropha sp.
TATTTTCTTTAAAATCAGAAACCTGTTATTAGAAGGGAGCGGTCAACTGATTTTTTTAGGTTCAAGCATTGCAACGCAGTATCCTGGCCTGAGCAGGCTTCCCTTCGGGCGAGACGCTATCATCGTCAATTTGTATGAAGCACCACACTAGCGTTCCGACTTTGCAACGAAGCTTAATATGAAATCGCTATATAAATCTTTCATAGGTAAATCATAATCAACTTTTAAACGCCTTCTCGTTGTCTTTACATTTTCACCTGTTTTCTTATTTACTGCATCCACCTCTATTTCTTCCCAATACATACCAATACCACGTTTTTGCCAATTAGGAAGCTCATTAAAATTAATACCATTTACAAATAAGTACTCATTCTTTTCAGAAACGGACATTTTTGAGAGCATTTTTGTTGCCTTCCTTGGCGAAGCGCCATTGCCCCTTGAATTCCAGTAGCAGTGCGAACCAAGTGAGTTTCTATGTGCATCTTCACTTCTCCAACGAAAATAATCAACCACGAGCTGTTGAGTAGGTAATTGACATATTCGACAATCAAAAGCCCCTAAATCACCCAAAAGCAAGCTGAATTTTGCACTTGCCTCCCCTGCAAGAACTGAATTTAGCTTGCGCTCCTTTCTATTAAAGGTATCTTCATAAAAATCTAGTAATAGAGATATTTCATCACTTTGTGTATATCCGTAAACGACCTTGAAACCACATTGCATCAGATGTTTTACGGTTTCAACCATAATATCTCTAAACTTAATATCATATGGCGCTTCAAATTTATGCTTCTCTTTTGTTAATTTTGTAAACCCTCTTCCATCAATTCTCGCTACCATATAAATACCAGGAAGAACACAGTGATCATGCGCATTTTCATATACACGCATTAGTTTATCTAAATCATCAAATTTCATTTTTCCAATCATCCATTTTGAATAAACCATTTTTAATGGTTACATAAAACAATTTATTAAATCCCTCGGAGTAACTTGGAAGCTCAAGTTTATTATATGTACCTTTTATTGCTACATCAGGAACTCTTTTCTGTTCTTCTCGCTTCATGTTTCGTGTAAGGCATTGCTCTATACTTGAGCTAAAATAATAGCCAGTAACAGTAAAACGATTTAAAATAAACTTTTCTATATACTTCTGCCTCTCTTTTTTCGTAGGATTAGTATTATCGATTACAACAGGTTGCTTTGCCTGTAAGCACGCTTCAAACAATATTCTTTCTCTATTACGGGTTTTCAGCATATCCATATTAAGCCGTAAATGTGTTTTATATAAATGCTTTAAAAAGAAAGAAGATTTCCCGCTAGCTTGAAGCCCTACAAATATAACCCCATCCATCTAAATTCACTTTTACTATCATGCTCGGTTTACTGTGCATATTTTTGTTGGCGGCACTTCATGCATATTATTGCGTAAAAAAGTGACGGCAGAGATAACCATGCCTTAATGCCTATTTGAAGAAAATAGCCTCAATGGTCATGGTCACCTATTGAGTGAATCACGCTGTAGCACAACTCACCTATAGGAAAACTGAGTCTATCAAAAATTTTTTAGGGAAATTAGCACATTAGTCACAGAATGGAGCAGTATTAGTTAGCATCCAGAAACTTGCCATCCTTTGCTATATAGCTTTAGAACAGACACGTAATTATCCACGCTAAATTTAGAGGTCCTGTTCTTTTCATGAAGTCATCTAGGGAAAATCCATCTGCATAGTTACTCTCGTATCCAAAATCACTCCATATAAGTTGTAAAAGCATGCCGCAAATATTCGCAAAAGTCGTAGGATGTGGTGAGGTACGAACCGCATCCTACATTTCATCCCTTAATGGTGGGACAGAACCCCACCCTATGACTTTTGCGACACCCTCCAAACTGAAATTATTCAGGCTGTAATAATTTATTCAGATCCTCTATCGATTTCTCAATTTCACTGGATTTATTCATTTTTCTTTTCAGAAATCGCAGCGAACTATAGAAAAATCCTGGTACATACGTAAGTAACCTGAGGTAGCGGAGAGAAGGTGGGGTTGGGAATAATTCAACCATATTAAGAAGCTCACGTGCCTGCTTGACCTCGCCCTCCTTAATACAGGATTTACAAAAATAGAGCAATAGGTTGTTTTTTGTCTCAAGAATACTATTACTAAGCTCTTTATTATGCTGATTTAGATTGTAATGTTTCTGCAACACAGCTATAAACGCGAGTTGAGACCATTTCAATCTTTTACTTCTGCCTGCCTCGTGCTCTCTATAGACGGCATGTAAATCATCTTGATAGGCCATATGATACTCCATGGCAATTCTAAGCCACATATCATAGTCTTCAATAATATCGGGTGAAGTATCAAACAGCCCCACTCTATCAAAACAACTCCTTTTCACGACAACGGTCTGTGTTGTTATACAGTTTCCCTTCAATAGGGATTTATAGAAATCGCCAGAGTGATTCACTGGACCTCGGCTGTCACCTGCTTTCCAAAGACCTTCATTGTCAAACCGAGCTATTCGGGAGAAGATAAGACCTACCTCAGGTGGTTGACTCTTAAAGAATTCCATCTGACTTGCTAATTTCCCTGGAACCCATAGGTCATCGGAGTCTAGAAAGGCGATGTAGGTCGAATCCGATGATTGTATGCCGGTATTTCGCGCAGCAGCAGGACCATTATTCTGCTGTTGAATGAGTTTAACTTGGCCGGGGTGTGCATCTGCATATTTTTGCGCTATCTGTACCGTATTGTCCGTAGAGCCGTCGTCAACAATAATGACTTCCATGTCTTTGAAAGTTTGGGCCAATACTGAGTCTAATGTTTCTTCAAGGTATACCCCAACATTGTATGCTGGAATAATTACACTAACCGACCGCATCATTTGAGCTCCCATAATTATTACTATTTGCGTTTTTGCGTGTACTAATCAGACCATAAGTATTATGACACTCAGGGCGATAAGAATAGTTATCAAGACACAGGCAGTGCCCCCCAATTTTAAGAGCCGCAACACCAAGCCGGGCTATTCTTGTAGCCCCTAACCTTTTGAATCTAAAAAATCAGTTGATAACTCTATTCTAGCAATAGGTTTCTAATTTTGAAAAAAATAGGCTCAATGTTCATGGTCATCTATTGGAAAATCTTGCTATAGCGTGACTTGCGTCATTTATGGCAGCGTATGGCGGCATTGAAACTCCTTGGAATAGCAGGGTATTGCATGCCGCGCAAGGATGCACAGAAGCGACCCTTGCCTTATACCACCACAAGCACACGCTATCCAACTGATCTTTTTAAGTTGAAATTTTCATGACAGCCCTTCTATCAATTAATTTTAGAATTCAAACATGTCGCCTACTAAAATAAGCGAGATAGCACATCTAAACCATTGATTATATAGCTGTTAGAAATCTAATTCCCGGTATGAGATCGAATACTTTGTATCAGAGCGAACTTCAAGAAATCGTTAGCTTATAACCACCCCATCCATGCTTTTATAAATATCAGGTGGCTGCAATACAGAAGCATACATTTGCCGCATAATAGTGAGAATTACTAAAAAATCTATCGCTTAAGGCTGTCGATAAGGTATGATGGTACCCAGTGTTAACGCCACTCCAAAACCACTTCTATTTGCTGGAACCTTTTAACGGATTTTACCATGAAACCTGAAATCCACAGTTAATATTAGTGATTAACAGTAACGACTCACCCCCTAACTTTAGTAGGCTGGCTTCAGATGTCACGACCCCCATCATGGTTTTAATTAATTTCTATACCCGGTTAAATGCTACCATCTGGCAGACGAGTAGGTTTACCACAAACACCTTTAATCCATTGCCATACTGTAATAGCCCATGCATATCCGAGGGAAAGCCGCCTTTGACTGTCGCCTCACAGCATGGACATTGCTTTACCTCGGCATCCACATGCTCAATGACTTTCTCGAAAACGATATCAATTTTTGCCCGTCATTCATGATCCTAAGAAGATCAGTTGGACAGCGTGAAGGGTGCGTTTGTGGTGGTACAGGACAAGGGGCGCTTCTGCGGGTACGCTGCAGGGCAATTGCACTACAAAGGTCTCATTTTCGTGCATAATAGAAACAAATCGCCACAAAAATATTGCGAAGCATTTCGTTCTGGTTAAGAAGTTTAGCAAGCTCAGCAGCTATTGGATCCCCCTCATCCTATCCTTCTCCCGGGAGGGAGAAGGGACGCATGAAGCTAGATTCTCTTGTCCCTTGGCATGTGCATACTTATTAAAGCTTTGCTAGGGTACTTTTGAGTTGTTAAATGGGATAGACATCAGGCAATGGGTAGGCTGAAAAAAGAGCGCAAGTTCTTACACGTTTTAGCCCTTAATGGTGGGACAAGAACCTACTTTACGACTTTTGCAACACCCTTTCTTGGGGAGAGGGTCAAAGTGAGGGGGATATAAAATAGCGTAAGCGCAGCTTACACCACTATTAAGATCAACGTAGTGCGATTGCCCTGGGATACGCTGCGCTTCTCGCTCACGCCAGAACGGGATATTGAAGGGGTGCTTGATTCACGTTGGGTGGTCATACCCTCATTCTGCCTGGAAATTCCAACATCGGTATCGCCTTGTTTTACCTCTGTCTGTCATGTTAACGTGCACCTTCGCAGGATCTATTCCACCACGCCCGTTAAGACGCTTAGGCTGGCAGATCTTCCCGGGTAAGAACATGATCTTTCTCCATATTCCAAGGGCATTTGTCACTCTGTTCGGGCACACACAAGTCGCATCATTTTTGCAAATGAGCTCTTTAGTTATGCATCACAAAACGGAATATGGTAATTTCTAGAATATGAGTAACCAAAGTGGTGCGAAATGCATAACAAAAAAAGCGTGAAGCTTTAGTTTAACATTAGTGCTATTCTAATTAAATTAGCACAAAATTTTCTGGATGAAAATGACTTGAATTCAGTTAATTGCGATAGCCAGACCCCGGAATACGAAGCAGCCTTGTCGGCTTGTCCTGGTTTATTCCCTCACTCAGGCAAGCAGAACAACCCAATTTTTCCATTACGTCCAGCTGACATAACCATTCTGACACCGGCGTTAATACGAATAGCCTCGGCAGGCTCACCAAGCTCACCGCTGGCTACGATGACGGGGCTTTCCCCTTGAGACATGGAATATACGTAAATCCCACCGGAAAATGTTCCAAGCGCCAGCAAATTCTGATCGAAATCGTGAACTTGAATATCATTATTGAATTCGATCCGGTGTATCGACGACAACCCTGGAAGCGATAAGCTATCAAAATATTGGCCCTGCAACACAACAAGCTGGCCATTGACAAATTCGATACCGCTAGCAAAATACTCCATTCTTGCGCTTGATACCTGCTCTTTTGTATTCAAATCAGACAAGACCATCAACCCGCTTTGCAGGGAAACAGCAAGCCAGTTCTTCTGAGGATCAATTGCCGCATTCATCACCTTGTCATCAAACTCAAACGTATTCAGTATATTTTGAGGTAGATAGCGTACTGTAACACTATTACTATGCACGCTCGCCACCATCAGTAGATCGTTATCGACGAACTGAACTGTGGATTGAACGGCAACCAAAGCGGTATCCGGAAGTATCGCGGACATTTCCGTGTCGATTACCTGCCCATCAAATGCGATATACTTACGGTCAGGACTGATCTCTGCCAAACCCGATGCCAGCTCGAAGCGATACTCTATTTTTTTATTCGCACGAGCAGAAAAAATAGCGGCCAAACCAGATTTTCCCGCCACGAATACATCCGTATTTTTACCTACAAAATGACAGGAAACCAGCTCAGTAAAACCCTCTGCATCGATAGTTCTCAGAGTATTCTCAGAAAGATCGTTTAACCAAGTTCGAATTGGACCATATTTTCCTGCCGCCAAAAAGGTACTTCCATCCCGTGAAATATCGATGAATTGAATGGGGTCTAATTCAACTTCCGAGACTCGTTGAAGTTTGCGACCACCCCCCTCTTTCTCCACAGGTGTTGTGCTGCATCCAACCAGAAAAAACAGTGAGAATACAAATAGCAACAAGCTCGATATTACAGATCGGTATCTGTCGCTACTTTGCCGAAATATAGCAGCCATAGAAGTAATTCATAAAGTTTTCAAATGATATCGATTTATATGGAGCAATTATCCTCCGTTAGCTTGGATACCCAATTAGTTGTTTTTTCTTAGTCTTTTCGAACTTAACAAGAGTATGGTCTTCTCCCACAAGCTCTTCATCAATAATTGCTGCTATAACATTCCAATCGCCACCAGCTAATCCTGCACCAACCATCGGATACCCGATCTTTTTTCCCGAAAAATTTATTTTTATTGATTTAAATATGGCACGAATCGCTTCATAATCAACTTTAATACCTCTTCCTTTCCAATGAAACTGAGTATAGGCGTTCACGATCGTTAACTTGCCTATCAATGCACAGGAATATGTACCTAACTTATTACGACTCCCTTTTATAGTTCTACAATCAGCCTCATATGCTTCCGGGAAGATTGCTTTTATTGATTTTGCAATACCAGCACCCATAACACACTGGCAATTGCAGCCGTGAATAATTACGTCAAAGATACCATCTGACGCTAGCTTTAATAGGTCACCTTCAATAATTTTCATCGACTTAAAGCCTTACCCCAAAAAGAAAGAAACTCCCCTTGAGAAACTTCCACCTCATCTTTAGTTAACTCAAATTCAGGCTGATCTGTAAAAAAATATTCCTCATCATATTCACTCGATGGCGTTGCCCAATATAGGATATCATCATAAACATTTATATGGCGAGTAATAACGCCGCCCTTTACTTCACAATAAAATAGACCCTCGTCACCATTGTGTGACTCGGAATAGGACTTGTAATACTTCATCATTCAAGAACCCTACCATAGTTAACGATGCGGTTGGTTAAATCCAGGTTATCGTTATTCAAAATAAGCTAAACACCCTTCCTAATCTGATTTCCTTGGGTTATAACGCCTTGGCGCACAACCAAATCTGTAACATCTATTTCCACAAAAGGGAAATTTTATCCCCCATATTTCCTTTAACCTAAAAAGATCAGTTGGGCAGCGTGAAGGGTGCGTTTGTGGTGGTACAGGGCAAGGGTCGCTCCTGCACATCCATGCACAGCGCACAACGACGCGGAATAGCCTACAGCCTTGAACTTTAGAAAGATATCATCCGTTCGCGTAAGGCTGGCGTTAGACGCTTTATCACCTGGTGCGCAAATACATGTTGGCCTGTGGTATCGATAAACCAAGAGCCTGTCAGCTATTCCGACGAAGTATGGCCACGCATATGCTGAATAATGGCGCGAATATTCGATATATCCAGTTAATGCTGGGCCATGTAAGCCTATCTACTACACCGATCTATACTCAGGTATCAATCAAGAAGCTTAAGGAGGTACATGCTTTGACGTATCCGGCCAAGCTTAACGGTTGAGCTGGTACTTAAGGATAGGGTCAAAAATAATCAGCCCATTGAACGTGATAAATAATACTATAAGATTGTGTTCAATGATGGCTGAAATAACCATCCAGAAGTACATTAAGAGCCTCAATGAGTTTTGAGTGTTCGTCTCCTTTTAATAAGCTTAATTTGTCTATCAAATCCCCCACACTGTTATTCGATGGAGATTTATTCAGAATATTCATACAGTGCATAATAACCTGAGAAGGAGGAGGGACATCTCCTGACTCATACCTCGATACTGAAGATTGGGTTTTCTTTATGGAATTGGCAAAATCTTTTTGATTTAATTGAAGTTTAATTCTGGCATTTCTGATAATTTCAGCAGGAGATTGGGACATTGACATAAAATTATATACATATGAATATTGTTGTCGTGAATATTACTTTACCAAATTATTCATATAATGCATAATTATTATGTTTGATAATATCATCCCAAGCTACTATGGTTAAACCTAAAAAATCAGTTGACCGCTCCATTCTAATAACGGGTATCTGATTTTAAAGAAAATAGCTTCGATGGTGATGGTCACCTACTGGGTGAATCACGCTACAGCGTGAATAGCACGCTTGTGGCGGCACATGGCGGCGTTGCAACTCCTTGGAATAGCGGGCTATTCTGCGTCGTTGCGCGCCGTGCATGGATGCACCAGTGTCGCGGGCACATGGATGTGCAGGAGCGACCCTTGCCCTGCACCACCACAAGCGCACTCTTCACG
>JARRQF010000171.1:0-8208 GCA_037382065.1 Candidatus Thiodiazotropha sp.
TTTAGGTTCAAGCATTGCAACGCAGTATCCTGGCCTGAGCAGGCTTCCCTTCGGGCGAGACGCTAAGCGGTCATCCGCGTTGTTGCGCGCCTTGGAAAGGGAGAAGCCATTCCCGGCGGTACGCGCCTAGCGGCTAACCGCTTAGCGTCACGCTATCATCGTCAATTTGTATGAAGCACCACACTAGTGTGGGTACTCCATACAAATTGACGATGATAGAAGCCCGCTCAGGCTAGGAATCAGCCATTATTGCTTGGTGCGAGGCAATCAGCTTCAAAGTTAAGGGTTGCAAACAGATCATTCAAAGTTTCTTCGCGGCGGATCAATTCAACGCTGCCATCTTTGCGTAACAGTAGCTCCTTGGGTCTCGGTTTACCATTGTAATTAAAACCCATGGCATGCCCATGTGCACCAGTGTCATGTATATAGAGAATGTCGCCATCCTCAATCTTTGGCAATGGACGCTGAATGGCGAATTTATCATTGTTTTCGCACAGAGAGCCAGCGACATCCACGATCTCATCCTCCCCCTGTTTATTAAGCACGGATATATGATGATATGCACCATACATCCCAGGGCGCATCAAGGCGGACATGCAGGAATCAACACCGATATAGGTTCGGTAGATCTCCTTGCGATTGATAGCACGGGTTACCAGAACGCCGTGTGGGCCGGTGATATAGCGACCACTCTCCAGGTAGAGCTTGGGGACATAGCTGTGGTGATTTTTAAAAACCTTGAATAGTTGAGTAATCTCCTTGCCCATGCTAACGATGTCAAGGGGGTTCTCATTTGGGCGATAAGGAATGCCAAGTCCACCGCCGATGTTAATAAATTCAAATTGGATGTCGAGTTCAGATGAGAGCCAGGCTATCCGATCCAATAACATTCGCGCCGTTTCGACCATATAGGCGTGGTTGAGTTCATTGGAAGCCAGCATGGTGTGTAGGCCAAAGCGCTTGGCGCCAAGTTGTTTCGCCTTTTTGTAGGCATCAAGCAGTTGCTCATGGGCAACTCCGTATTTCGACTCGATCGGATTGCCAATGATGCTATTCCCTGTGCGCCGCTCACCCGGATTGTAACGAAAGCAGATTAACTCGGGTATTTGGGGCACCTTATCAAGCAGAGAGATATCATCAAGGTTTAGCACACACCCGCCATCAGATTCAGCCACACTGAACTCATTCAAGCTGGTGTTATTCGATGTGAACATAATCTGCTCACCATGAGCCCCGACTTGACGGCTCAATGCCAGTTCAGCAATTGAGCTGCAATCGAAGCCGAATCCCAAATCCAGCATAATCTTCATAATGGTGGGATTGGGCAGCGCCTTGACGGCGAAATACTCCCGAAAAGCATCAACTCCAGCAAAAGCCTGGATTAGGTCTTCGCCTGTTTCACGTATTCCCTTCTCATCATAAAGATGGAATGGGGTGCCGTAGTGATCAACAATCGCTTTAAGAGCGTTTGATAGTCGGTTGGAAAAGTCTTTTGATATTGGCACTAGAGTGACTCTTTGATTCTGCTCATGGCTTGTTGTACATTTTCGAAGCTATTGAACGCGCTGATGCGGATATAGCCCTCACCACATTTACCAAATCCAGCTCCTGGGGTACAGACCACACCAGCCCTGTTTAGCAAGTTATCGAAGAAGTCCCAAGAATCACCTTTGGCATCAATCCAGATGTAGGGGGAGTTCTCCCCTCCAATGCAGTCGTAGCCCAGAGACTCCATCTCTCCACGGATATATTTTGCATTCTTCATATAATAGGCCACCAGGTCCCGAACTTGAGTTGCACCTTCAGTACTGTAGACGGCTTCAGCAGCCTTCTGCACAGGGTACGAGACACTATTGAACTTGGTTGTGTGGCGGCGGTTCCAAAGGCCGTGAATGGAGACCGCTTCACCGCTTGAGGTATAAGCCATGCAATCCTTGGGAACTACGGTATAGGCACAACGGGTACCAGTGAAGCCGGCAGTTTTAGAGAAGCTGCGGAATTCCACAGCAACTTCCCGAGCGCCTTCGATCTCATAGATTGAGCGGGGAAGGCTAGGATCTTGTACAAATGCCTCATAGGCAGCATCAAACAAGATCAAGGCTTTATTCGCCTTGGCGTAATCGACCCACTGTTGCAACTGCTCTTTGGTGGCTGTGGCACCAGTTGGGTTGTTTGGAAAGCAGAGATAGATTAAATCAACCGGTTTGCTGGGTAGCTCAGGAATAAAACCATTGTCCCTATTGCCATCCAGGTAGGTGAGACCAGTATAGCGGCCATTTTCTGCTGCGCCGGTCCGTCCCGCCATGACATTAGTATCTACATACACAGGATAGACAGGGTCGGGGATCGCCACACAAATATCATTTGCAAAGATCTCCTGGAAATTACCAGAGTCGCATTTAGCGCCATCACTGACAAACACCTCATCCTCAGCGATATTACAGTTCCGGGACTGATAGTCGTTCTCAGCAATCGCTTTACGTAGAAAGTCGTAGCCCTGTTCTGGTCCATAGCCATGAAAGGTGGCATCGTTAGCCATCTCATCGACCGCAGCATGAAAGGCCTTAACACAAGCATCCGGCAGCGCCCGGGTCACATCGCCTATCCCCAAACGGATGATATTTTTATCTGGATTTGCCTGCTGGAAGGTTGAGACCCGTTTTGCGATATCTGAGAACAGGTAGGAAGCCTGGAGTTTCTTATAGTTCTCATTGATCTTAATCATGCTACACCTCAGGAAACGGAAAAGCGGGCCATTATACAGAGATTATGCCGGAGTTGGAGAGGTCCGGGGAGCGGCCAACCAGATTCAGGTGGATTTGGACTCCTCTCTTATTTAGCTGCTGGTTCAACGAATATTTTGGCATAATCATCTGCTTTGAAGCCTAAATATATGGATTTACCATCATCAAGCAAGGGGCGTTTTATGATCGATGGCGCCTCTAGCATGATTTGAATGGCACTTGCTTCATCAATATGGGCTTTGATTGACTCATCTAGCTTGCGCCAAGTGGTACCTCGTCGATTGATCAATGCCTCCCAGCCCAGGCAATTGACCCATTGCTGCAAGAGTTTCTTATCTAATCCTTCTTTCTTATAGTCATGAAATTCATAGGTAATACCCTGGCTGTTCAGCCATTGGCGGGCCTTTTTTATGGTGTCGCAATTTGGGATGCCATATAGATTAATCATAATTTGGTAATATTCCATATTGTAAAATAGGTATTCTGAATCAACTTATGAGGTTGGGTAGAAAGCATGTTCCTTGTCTTTTCATCGTGGATTTTCTACCGTTCGATCCAATACTATCTGAACAGGGGCATAATCGCGAAGTGAATAGTGCTACTATCCAGCCACCCCCTTTATCCCCCAAAGGATTTATTGATGCATAGATTTGATACTGATGATGGTTGGCAGGTAAATTCTGTTCAGCGAGTAATTACCCATCAAAACGGCTTCAAGGCTGAGTTTAAGGGGGGGAATATCTATGGAATCAAGCATTTTCCTCATGAAGCGACGATTCGTGACATTCGGGATATGGTCCTCAAGGCCGAAGAGTTTCTTGCCCGTAACTAATTGGCATCCTCCCCGCCCTGAAGGTGGGGTTTGTCGCGCACTTGGTTAAGCCACCTTCACATGCCACATGAGCTAACGATATTTAGTTCATGTGAGCCGGGTATAGGTCTGAGTATTCCATCTCGTCTGGATTGCCAGGTTTGTTAAAATGGATAGGTTTATCCTTCCCAGCTATCGTTTTCTCGGCGGCAATACACCCAGATCTAATAAATCCCCTCTTCAGTATCTCCATATTGCCAATAATGGAATTATCAGTCTATGTTGTATGAGTGTATGCTCAGTAAATATGAGAAAACATTCTATGCGAATCGAACTAACCCATCATGAAGCCAGGGTTATTGGCTCTCTTATCGAAAAAGAGCGAACAACACCAGATCAATATCCCCTATCTCTGAGTGCGCTAACCCACGCCTGTAATCAGAAAAGTAGTCGTGATCCGGTACTGCAGCTCAGCGAGGCAGAGGTACAAAATCTACTCGATAATCTGCAAAAGAAGCACTTAGTCAGTGATCGGGCTGGGTTTGGTGGTCGCGGGTAGTCAAGTACCAACATCGTTTTTGTAATAGTGGTTTTGGGGCGCTTGAATTCTCTACCCAGGAGCTTGGGCTGATTTGCGTTCTGTTATTGAGAGGGCCTCAAACCCCAGGCGAGCTTAGCAGAGCAAATGGCAATAATGCGCTAAGAACTCAATGTTCTGAAAGCGCACCTTGATGGGTGATGATCGACTCTTTACTCACTATCTCCTATTGCAATATTGGTGGCAGATCTTTGACATCCTCCCCCAGCGAAAGCAGGGGGATTCCTACGGCGCCTAAACGCGGCATTGAGCCGTGGTTAAGTCGCTTCGGTGGGTTCCTGCTGCTGGCGGCCTGACGGCACCACTCACTTCACAGGCAATCTGGGCTGTGCTCTCGCACCTGAATGAAGCATCGTTCGTGTCCTGCCCTGCATACTGGCGCATCGCACAGACTGGATAAATGTGAAAGCTTGTGGAAAATGACCTACTCTTCTAGATTGTGAAGTTGTTTATCTGTAGTTAAAGGCTTTATAAGGGTATTGCGTTGGTTGGAGCACATGGCAATAGAATTTGGCGGTTCCTCCGCAATGAGTGGAGCTTAATTTTTAAATGCAATATTTGTTCCAAGTTTTATGTGGGCGTACCGCATGTAAAAGGATATTTTTTATCTCCCAACAGTCATAATCTATGTGACAAATTGATAAAGATGGGGTCAAATTCCGCGTATGGCTGATGTCAGGTTGCAAAGATGCAGAGTTCAGAAAGCATAACCAATGGAACGATCAGGAAAGTCGATGGTATAACCAGTATCTTTTATGATGGCTATTGGATTAAACACTATGTGCCCATGGAAGACAGCCTTGAAACCAAAAAATACCTTATTGAGGCACTGACTCGTCGACTTTTCAATCATGTCGAGCATGGCATCAACATGCCGGGAGAGCGTTTGGACGAGGCCCGAAAGGCCTTTGCCGATGAGAATGACAAAGACTTAAAACGAGTCAAAGGTGCGATGTTAGCTGGCGCACTCTTCAATCGTGGAATCGATATCTTTCGTGAACTGGTAAAACTGGATGATGAAAGCATCAAGTGTGGCAAAGGCAGGGAGATGCTACATGAATGTGGTGAATATCTACTTGAAGCACTAGAATTTGGTACATTGGTTAAACATCGCAGTGGTGATGAAGGTATTGATGAGCTTTGGGGAGAGCCTTTCCGAGCATTCACCGTGCCCATCGATACATTTTATGAAAACCGCTACATTAAAATTGCCCAGACTATGCGTGATATTGATCGCATTTCTACCGCCATGATTGAGGCATTCCACAGCAGCCCTATATTTCGCGATATTGACGTGCTGATTAAACAATTGGCTGAGGCTGCGAAGCTTAAATGTGAAATACTACGCACTGACCCAATTATTTTTGATGTTTGGCCAAAATTTGTTGTTGCGGCAGAAAAGTTACTGAATATCAGTCCGGTAGAGAAGGGTAACTCCTGCCAGGCTTGCTGGGAAGCAGATGAGGGACATCGGTTGATCAAGGATGGTACGGAGTTGATTACACATATCGCTAGGGCAAGGGTTTCAATGCCGAAAAGCACCCATACGTATATTGAACGTTGTCACGCCTATATTTCCTGCCGTTTGCCGATGCCTGGAAATTCGACAGTGGAGCTGAAGTCACTTTAACCTTCTAAACCCAATTTTTAAGGTGATTGTTGAAACGCTACTCCCCCTTCACTTTGAAAGCGATCAAGATGAGGATTGGTCGAAAACAATACGGATTGTATTGCTGGATAAGCCCTGTGATTCCAACCCATCCTTTTAGGGATGGTGAGTGGGATGGCGCTCTTAATAGGCATTTATTATGCATGCATATGCTGTGCTTATTATGCTATGTAGTCCGCTTTATTGGGTGGCTGGAATATGAAAAAAATCTGATTATTCAGATACTTATTAAAGGCATGGATAGATCGAAGTAAATAGAGATATGAGCATGTACAATTCAGTCTTTTTTGCTGGATATCTCTATTTCATAGAGCGATTGCCAGTTGGTTAAACGGGAGTCTCTGCAAGAGACTATTTATCGGAAGTTAACTAATATACGATCGCGTCTTCAAATTTATAGGAATCACTAACCGGTTACATGTTTGAATCGTACTACAAATTAGACGCAAATCCCTTTCGGCTAAGTGCTGATGAAAGTTTTCGATTTGCCCATAAGAACTATCTCAAGGCATGGTCTTATTTAAGCTATGCGCTGGATCAAGGCGAGGGATTTGTCATGGTCAGCGGAAAGCCTGGCTGCGGAAAGACAACCCTGATACGTGATATCCTGTCAGAACTCGATACATCCAAAGTTTTGGCGATCAATCTGGTGACGAATCAGCTCCAAGCCGAAGAGCTGCTACGTAAGGTTGCATTGGAATTTGGATTACCAGCTGAGACATATAATAAAGCTACGCTACTGACGCGTATTGAGGCTTATGTCGAGAAGCAATACGAGGCAGGAAGGCGGGCCATCATTGTTATTGATGAGGCCCAGAACCTCACCCTTAATGGCTTGGAAGAGCTTCGTTTGCTGTCAAACTTGCAATCTGGAAACCACCCCCTTTTCCAAATTTTTCTTGTTGGCCAAGATGAGTTGAGAAACCTCCTTTTAAGCTCTGAAATGGAGCATATACGCCAACGTTTGATTGCCACCTGCCAAATTGAGACGATGACAGTATCGCAGACCGAGGGCTACATTGAGCATCGCTTGGGGATTGTTGGTTGGCATGGTGATCCCGCATTTGATCCTCAAGTTTTCCCCCTTATCCACAGATTAACCAGCGGCATACCGCGCAAAATTAATCATGTTGTCAGTCGTTTGCTGCTCTATGGAGCATTGGAAAAAAGGCACGAATTCACATTAGACGACATATGGATAGTGGCCGAAGAGCTATTTGATGAAGAGCGATTGTCCGTTAATTCTGGTGAGAGTTTCGAGTCCTTTAAGGCCGGATATAGTGCTATGGACAGTCAGCAGGTGGATGGTGCTGATGAGCTGTCTTTAGTCGATGTGCAATCTGAGCTGATGATGCCCGATACTACAGGTGATATTGAGCGTTATGAAGTTCCTACTCGGGCTACAGAACGGCAAGCTAAGCCACCAATAGTATCTGCTGAAGAGTCTTTAAAAACAGAGCCGACTGAGAGGATGGATCAACGTCAGAAGAGTCGCCCTGAGGAGAGTGATCTCTATCTAGATAAGAAGGCTTCACTCTTTTCCGACTCGGAGGCCTTTTTGGCAGACGATACGGTTGATATGTCGACGACAAGGATAGTCAATGATAATCGTACAGTTGCTGATGAATTCGTAGAAGCAAGCAAAAAATCGGCCATGGGAGAGGGAGCGAGCCAAGAGAGTGATGAGACTGCCGTTAACTGGCAAGCATATTCTAAAGACCCTGAAAAAACATCTCGTGATACGGAAGAAATTCTCAATTTGCCAAGCATGCAAGCTGAAAGACGTAAGCATGAGATCAATGCTGCAGGAGGGTTGATAAATCCTGAAGATAGTCTGGAATCAAACGAGCTGCTTACAGGGGGAGGGCGCCGATTCGTCAGGAATTTAGTGTTATTTACAGTGGCAGGAGGGGGGATACTTATACTTGCACTATCTTTCATGCAACCGGAGCTAGTAAAAAAACAATGGACCATCGTCAATGCAAAGGTTCAAAGCATACTAACACCCAAAGAGGTAGAGCCACCCATAAATGACGGGAATGTTCCTGCTTTAGTAAGAGAAGAGTCCTCCCTGGAAGAAGGTGAGGTTATATCGGTTGAACCCGACGAGAATATCAATCCAGAAAAGCCTCAGGATGACCTGCAACCGTTAGATGCAGCGGTTGAGGAGGAGGTGATTGAATATTCGGCAGTTTCTAATGCGCCAAAAGAAACTACTGAGACATCGGAAGTGAGTCAAACCATGCAAGAGCAAGAGGGCACACCTCCCGATTGGGAAACCGAATATATCGGAGCAGCGAATAAAGATTACATTGCGAACCAATCGAGGGAGCAACATGTTCCTATCGGTAAGCCGGGCTTGGCTGGTCTGGAAGCCGGAGCTGAA
>JARRQF010000172.1:0-8200 GCA_037382065.1 Candidatus Thiodiazotropha sp.
TCGCTCCTGCACATCCATGTGCCCGCGACACTTGTGCATCCCTGCACGGCGCGCAACGACGCGGAATAGCCCGCTATTCCAAGGAGTTGCAACGCCGCCATGTGCCGCCACAAGCGTGCAATTCACGCTGTAGCGTGATTCACCCAACAGGTGACCATGTCCATCGAAGCTATTTTCTTCACAATCAGGAGCCTGCTATTAGAATGGAGCGGTCAACTGATTTTTTTAGGATCAATAGTGGGGTGACTCACGAACATCCATGATGCGGTTCGTACCTCACCACATCCTACATTTCATTCCTTAATGGTGGGACAGCCCCCCCTACGACTTTTGCGACACCCTCCGCAAGGGAGGGTGTCGCACACAACTCAATCGCCAGACCAGTCAGAATGTATAAACCCCCATTCTGGATGATCCAGTCGCTCATAAGTATGCGCACCAAAGGCATCTCGTTGCGCCTGAGTCAGATTTTGCGGTAGACGCTCAGTACGGTAGCTATCGAAATAGCCAAGACAGGCACTCATAACCGGCAGAGGGGTGCCCACAGTCATAGCGTAACTCACCACACGGCGCCAAGCACCTTGTAACGTTTGCAACTGTTGGCTCATTTCGGGGGCCATCATTAAATTGACCGGAGCTGGTTCATAAGAAAACGCCTTCCGTATTGGATCGAGAAGTCGGGCACGAATGATACATCCCCCCTTCCAGATGCGCGCCGTCTCAGCCAGATTAACCGACCAGTGATAACGCTCAGAAGCACTTCGAATCAGATCCATTCCCTGGGCGTAAACCGTGATACGGGAAGCATAGATCGCACTAAGCAGATCAGCCAGCATAGCTTCTCGCTCAATGGCCACGTCACTAGCTGGTCCCTGCAACTGAAAAGACGCAGCTACCCGTTGATCCTTCATTGAGGAGAGTACCCGGGCATCAACAGCGGCTGCGATACCAGGGATGGCAATCCCCTGCTCCAAAGCCGCCTGAACAGTCCAGCGTCCCGTCCCTTTCTGACCTGCCTTATCTACCACCAGATCCACCAAGGATAGATGACTCTCCAGATCCACAACATTCAAGACCTGAGCTGTCAATTCGACTAGAAAAGATTCCATAGGCCCCTGGTTCCATTGCTTGAATAGATCAGCCATCTCTTTCTCACTCAACCCAAGGTTGCGGTGCATCAGATCGTAGACCTCTGCAAGCAGTTGCATATCGGCATATTCAATACCGTTGTGTACCATTTTCACAAAGTGTCCAGCGCCATCGGGGCCAACATGGGTGACACAGGCCCCAGCTTCTGTTTGCGCTGTAATGGCCTCAAAGACAGCACGAACTTCAGCATAGGAATCCGCTGATCCACCTGGCATCATCGAAGGTCCGTGACGAGCGCCCTCCTCACCACCAGAGATACCAACTCCGACAAAGTGCAGCCCTTTTTCCCGTAGATATTTCTCGCGCCGCTGAGTGTCTTCAAACCAGGAGTTACCACCATCCATGATAATATCGCCGGGCTCCAGCAGGGGCAGCAACTGTTCAATCACCTGATCCACTGGATCACCCGCTTTGATCATCAATAAAATACGGCGAGGCCGTTCTAGCATGGCAATGAAACCACTCAACTCGGGATGTCCCCCAAAGCGCTTTGACCTGTATTCTGCTAGAAAGGCATCAAGAGTGGCGCTACGCCGATTCCACACCGCAACAGGAAAGCCCTTCTCCTCCATATTGAGTGCCAGATTACGTCCCATTACGCCAAGACCAATAAGACCAATATGAAACTGTTTTACTTCAGACATTGCGTTTTCCTAATATTTTCTTGATTACCCCCAAACCGCAGCGGCACGCTAAGTCTGGAAGTCGCTATCAACCTGCCTTTCGATCTACCGGCAGGGATCGCGCAGCCATTCGATCCATTAACCAATCTCCATGCCGAGCAAGGGAGGCAGGCACACTGCCGTCCAGTAACGCCCAACGTATGGCATCGGCCTTGTCTTCTCCCTGGGCCATGAGTAGAAGATGCCGAGCACCTTGGATCACTGGCGGCGTCACGGTAAGCCGTTGCAGGGGCGGCTTATTGCCGATAACCGGCATCACTCGGCGTTTCTCTTCATCCAAAGCGATTGATCCGGGAAATATAGAAGCAGTGTGTCCATCGGCTCCCATGCCAAGTAGCAGGATATCGATTTGCTCAGGCAGAATCGATTCATACTCCTGAGCCGCTTTATCAGGCTCCTCCTCACCGCACATACGATAGACAACCACCCCTTCAGGACGTTCGCCAGGAAAGAGCGCCTGCATAACACTGAAGCCATTATTTTCCTGTGTATTGAACGGTACACAGCGCTCATCACCGAAGTAGAGTGTGATTTGAGACCAAGGAATATCGCTTCGCTCGGCCAGACGACGGTAGACAGGAAGCGGGGTCATCCCCCCTGCCAGCATCAGGTGGCAATGCTCCGCACCCTCCAGCACTTTGTGAATGGTTTCTACGATCCAATCTTCTGCACGCTTAATAAAGTCCTGCTCATCAACGATAATACGTTCTTGACTCATTTGATAATCTCCCGCCATTGACGGTTATAGCGATCCATCAGATTGTCAGCCTCGATAGGGCCTTCACTACCCTCAGCATAGAATACAGGCTGTCTTTTCTTCTCGGCTTCCCAGCTCTTCAGTATAGGCGTTACGAAACGCCAGGCGAACTCCACCTCATCCCGACGCGCAAACAGGGTCGCATCGCCCTTGATGGCATCGAGCAGCAACCGCTCATAGGCATCTTTTATTGGGTGAGCGTAGGCCTCTGAGTAACTAAAGTCCATCTCTACTGGGCCCACTTCAAGGGTATCCCCTGGCATTTTACTACTAATTTTAAGCGCCATTCCTTCATCTGGCTGAATACGGATAGTGAGCACATTGGGCTCCAACTCCTGACAAACATCGTCACGACCAAACAGGCAGAGCGGCACAGGACGAAATACTACAGAAATTTCAGTGACACGTTGAGCAAGATGCTTGCCTACCCTTAAAAAGAAGGGTACTCCCTGCCAACGCCAATTATCGATATGGCATTTAATGGCTACATAGGTTGGTGTACGGGAGTGTGGGTCAATATTCTCTTCATCCCGGTAACCACGATACTGACCAAACACCACATGATTGAACACTTCCTGCCGTTCAAGAGGACGCAGACTGCGCAACACCTCGACCCGCTTATCTCGAATATCATCAGCCGCGAATGAAACTGGTGGCTCCATAGCACAGAGAGATAACACTTGAAGCAAATGACTTTGCACCATATCACGCACCACGCCGGTTTTATCATAGAAGCGGCCCCGTCCTTCGACACCGATCGATTCGGCAGCGGTAATCTGAATATGGTCGATGTATTTACGATTCCAAAGGGGCTCGAATATGGTATTACCAAGGCGAGCCACAAGAATATTCTGCACAGTCTCTTTGCCTAAATAGTGATCGATTCGGTAGACCTGATCCTCCTGCAGTACTTCGCCGACCACTCGATTTAAATCAGCAGCCGATTCCAGGTCCCGTCCATACGGTTTCTCCATAATGACTCGGGTCCAGGGTGTCTGATCCCCCTTAGCCCCGAGCAGACCTGCTTCGCCGAGCCGATGCAAAATAATGGTTCCTGCCGATGGTGGCGTGGCAAAATAGAAGAGGCGATTACCTTCACTTCCAATCTGTTGTTCCAGCCTTTCCAAAGTTTCACGCAGCGAAGCATATCCCTCTGGATCCTCGAAATTACCCTCAACATAGGCAATTCGCTGACTGAAATCACGCCACACCGTCTCATCAAGCGGTTGTGAACGCGAATATTTTTGTAACGACTGATATAGAATCTGACAATAGTCGTCATTACTTTGGGACGCACGACTGTAGCCAATCACCGCAAAATGCTCATCGAGCGCCTTCTCACGCACTAAATTGTAGAGTGCTGGCAATAATTTGCGCCGGGTCAGATCGCCTGCGGCCCCAAATATAACCAGAATACATGGCTCTAATCGATCTGCTTGTAAAAACAGTTCATTTGATATCAGGCGTTGATGGACTGAAAATTCAGATTGCATAGCGTTTTCCAAAACTTATTATTGGTTTTCAATGACTGGGCAGTATCCGCCCTATTCTATTGGCACTCAGCTTGTCACGCTTTGATCAAGGTTTTTTGATGTCCTGAACGAAGAATCATACTCTGCCAAATCCCAAAGTAAAAAAACAATCTCCTCTTTCAAGAACTGGGAATTTAAATCCCTATCTATCTCGCATCAAAAGAACTAGGAATTTAAATCCCTATCTACCTCGCAGCAAAATAATCATGCCTTAAAAAAACACCATATGAGTGATATCCCTTATGAATTCAGCGATATTTCGATGAACTTCAACCTAATTATTTTATCCATACAGTTGTATAATGAAATGCTATATTAAAACAATCATTTCATGAAACGACATTCACCACGTCTATAAATGGGTTATTCAAACTCCAATTCTTGGTTTCGTTTCCCTATTCAAACTTTCAGGTAAAGCACATTGCAGCAAGTTATCAAAGTTGGCGTATTTGTTGACGCAGAAAATGTTCGTTATAACGGTGGCTATCAGCTCCGTTACGATATTTTGAGAATGTTCGCTGGCCGGTATGGCGGCTCAGTACTAAGACTCAATACTTACATTGCCTATGATCAGGAGCGCGCAAAAGAGGATCATGAGTATCGCAGACGCGCACTAACCTATCAGCAAATGGTTCGAGATTACGGCTGGAAGATCATCGTCAAATATGTACGCCGTTATACTGATGATGAAGGCAATGTTACCACCAAAGCCAATGCCGACCTGGACATGGCGGTCGATGCGATGCTGCAATCTGAAAAACTGGATCTGCTACTGATGGTAACTGGCGATGGTGACTTTCTGCAAGTCGTGAGAGCCATACAGGATCGAGGATGTCGAGTCGAATTGCTGGGTTTCAGAAATGTCTCACAGGATTTGAAACGTCTGGCCGATGATTACTATCCGGGCTTCCTGATCCCGGATCTACTACCCATCTCATATGAACCGCGTAATGAGTGGGGAGCGCCGGGATCGTGTGTGCGAGGGGTTTGCTCCAAATGGTTTCCTGAAAAAGGCTACGGCTTCCTTCGTTTCATCAAACAAATTGACCCCAATCTCTGGATAATCGACCCCCGCCAGGAGAATTCGCCTTATGAAAGTGTATTCTGCCATGCCAATGAATTGGCTGATGAGGTTACAGATGATGTGATGCAGAATCGAGACTCCATCCTTGAATTCTATATCGAAAAAAGCGATAAAGATGATGGATTGGTGGCCAATAATGTACGCCTGGTTCCTAGTTACGGTAGTTCCGGTCTTTGACATCTTCACTGCCTACAAGAAGGCAATTCCTACGACTCACAAACGCGGCATTCATCCGTGCCAAGTTGCTTCGGCGGGCTTACTGCACGGCTCACCGGGCATCTCCACTCTTACTGCATTGATCACATAGTTTTGGCTAATGGTGGTATGGTCTTTGTTGAGTTGGACGGGGTGATGCCGATGTGGATCTTTTGAACGCACGCTTTCTCGTCATTGAGCTGTCATTCGCATTTGAACCTAATCTATTGAACTTCTGAGATCATTCGATAGCCCTTTTGATCTTCAGGGCTACGAATTATCGTACCACCACGTAGTGGGAACACGCCTATTTCGCGATCCTTTAAATAGATCCGCAAAGATTCACGAATCACAGGAAAAGCCATCTTTTCCCAAGGAATCTCATGTACATCAAACAGTCTCACCTCCAAACTCTCATCCCCTGGTGCGAAATCCAGATTGAGTAAACGACTACGAAACAACAGATAGACTTGATTGATGTGTGGCAAGTTAAACAGAGTGTATAACCCCTCCACCTCAACCTGGGCACAAGCCTCTTCAAGTGTCTCACGAGCGGCCCCCTGCTGAGTGGTCTCCCCATTCTCCATAAAACCAGCAGGAAGCGTCCAAAAACCGTGCCGAGGTTCAATCGCACGCCGACAGAGTAAAATCTTATCTTCCCAGATCGGTATGCAACCCACAACGATATTTGGGTTTTGATAGTGGATAGTGCGGCATTCAGTGCAGATGTATCTTGGGCGATTATCACCTTCGGGCATCTGAAACGCAACTTTGGAACCACACTGACTACAAAAATTCATCATCCACTCCCATAAGTCTAGATTCCACAGGTAACCGTAAATATCTGACGTGGTAATAATATATTGGATCAAATAGTCAATCCTACCATTTTCATTTTAATTTTAATTTTAATTTTTTTATTTAAGACTTTTATACATTACTCTACTGGCAATTATTTCAATGACATCGCTTTCAATTTTTTCTTAATAGCCTTATCGAATTTATTTAGCAGACCTTGCTTTTAGCGTTTCAGACTCCGCTACGATAACAACACCAGTGCATGCGCACCGAGATTCCCCATAAATCCATGTTCAACTGCGGATTCGAGGTTGATATGATGTCACAAATTTTTAATTAAAGAGTAAACAAAGCACATGTCACAACAGACTCCAGAGGCCGACCTAGAGGAAGCTATTGCAGCGATTGATCTTGGATCAAATAGCTTCCATCTAATTGTGGCGCACGTCAATGACGGGCACCTTCAGATCATCGATAAGATGAAAGAGATGGTACGGCTTGGTGAAGGACTCACAGAGGAAAAACGTCTCGATCCAATCGTCGCGGAACGTGCCTTGAATTGTTTAAGACGCTACTCCCAGCGACTGCGCCCGCTTCCTGCGGAGAATATTCGTGTAGTCGGAACCAATACCATGCGGCAGATTCATCCGGCAGATAATTTTCATAGTCTTGCCGAAAAGGCCCTGCTCCACCCGATCGAGATCATCGCTGGTCGTGAAGAGGCTCGCCTAATCTATCTTGGTGTCGCGCATGGCCTGGCTGCTGAGGACGAAAAGCGACTGGTAGTCGACATTGGCGGCGGCAGTACCGAACTGATTATTGGTCGGGGCTATCAGCCATTTGAAAGAGAGAGCCTACACATGGGCTGCGTCAGCATGAGTCGGCGCTTCTTTCCCGATGGCCGAATTACATCGCAATCGATGTGGGCAGCAAAACTGGCCTGCGCACTTGAGATACGGCCGGTAAGAAATGAGTTTCGTGACGGGGACTGGATTCGGGCTATTGGCAGCTCTGGCAGTATCAAATCCATTGGTAATGTCGTCATACAAGAGGGATGGAGTGAAAATGGCATAACCCTTGACTCCCTTATTAAGCTCAAAGAACACCTCATTAAGGCTGGTTCGTCGCAAAACCTCTCACTAAAAGGCCTCTCAGATGAACGAAAACCTGTTTTCGCGGGTGGTGTAGCAGTACTCTCAGCAATCTTTGAGCATATTGGTATCAAGCGCATGGAGGTCTCCTCCGAGGCGCTGAGAGAGGGTTTAATCTATGACTTAATCGGACGCAGCCAGGACGAAGATGCTCGAGAGTTAACCCTAAAGACCTTAATAAAACGCTATAACATCGACAAAGCCCAGGCCAAACGGGTCAAAGTGACCGCTTTGGGCCTGCTAGCACAGACCAAAAGATCTTGGCAGATGGACGCCCCCAGCTACAGTGCTATGCTCACCTGGGCGGCCAGAATTCATGAGATAGGGCTTACGGTATCACATAGCCAGTTTCAAAAACATGGTGCCTATCTTATAGAGAATTCGGATCTTTCAGGATTTTCCCGTCAAGAACAACGGGGTCTTTCTGCGCTTGTTCGAGGCCATAGACGAAAATTCCCCAATGCCATCTTTGAACAGCTCCCCAGCGAACTGGTCACCTCTACTAAGCAGCTCTGCATCCTGCTGCGTCTCTCTGTACTAAGTCACCGCGCCCGCTCACCCGCAGCCAAACCGATGCCACGCTTAGAAGTGGAAGGCAAGCATATTTCCCTGGTATTTCCTGAGGACTGGATCAAACACCACCCTATGACCCGCGCAGAACTAGAACAGGAGGCGCTCTATCTAGAGTCAGCAGGCTACTTACTCAGGTTCTCCTGATCCGGATAGATCATGAAACCTAGTGTGGTGCTTCATACAAATTGACGATGATAGAAGCCTGCTCAGGCCAGGAGACAAGGCGCAATGCGCAGGGAATGGCTCGCCCTTTTCAAGCATTGCAACGCAGTATCCTG
>JARRQF010000173.1:0-8197 GCA_037382065.1 Candidatus Thiodiazotropha sp.
TGTGGAAGAGGGTGGATTCAACCTAAAATCCGGTAGATTGAATAGAATGAGGTCGGATAGATGGATGATTCAGGCCCCAGTTTTCTGCCTTGATATACATGGGTGATAGCGGTTATTCTCCTTATACCTTAGATTGCGCATTTGTCATGAAATCAGTTCTCCTAGGCCCCAGAGTGGACGTGTTTTAAGGTGCGGATTCTTGGTGGTTGTGATGTGGGATGTTGCTAGTGTGGTGTGTGAATTTTGATGAAATACTCTTAAGTCTTGGTTGGCAAGATGGGAGTCGAATGAAATGCTATGGAAGTAATGGTTCTGCCGTTATTGTTTTGCATGGTGGCCCCGCCGCTTTTGGAGAAGCGGATTCGCTTGCAGAAGCATTATCAGACAAATTTAAAACCTATGCGCCATGGCAACGTAGGAGTGGTGATAAATCCCTTACTGTTGCGCAGCACGTTAATGATCTGTACTGCCTGATTAGCACACGTTTTAAGGCGGTGCGTCCAATTCTTGTCGGCGAGTCTTGGGGGGCAATGTTAGCTCTGGCCTATGCTGCTGAATATCCTGACACCATCACCTCTGTCGTATTAGTTGGCTGCGGTACCTTCGATAAGGCTTCTCGTCAAAAGATGAACGAGATTATTCAACAGCGTACGAGCGATGCGATGCGTACACGTTTGTCACGTCTTGAGGAGGAGATCACAGATCCTGAAGATCAGACGATGGCTTGGGTTGAAATTACTAAGCCGATCTACCACTACTCGCCAATTCAATCATCTGCTAGATCATGTGAGCGTTTTGATTTGAAGGGCCATGATGAAACCTGGCGGGATATGATGTGTTGTCAGGAAGAGGGTGTTTATCCTCAAGCATTTGCTGCAATCAAGGCGCCGGTGATTATGCTGCATGGCGATTACGATCCGCATCCCGGTCGAATGACCCGAGATACGCTTAAGCAAACTATCCCTCATCTGGAATATCGCGAGTTTGAGAAGTGTGGCCACGCCCCTTGGTTGGAGAAAGATGCCAGAGAGGAATTTTTGGCAGTATTAATTGAATGGATAAAGCGCCATGTATGAAGGAAGGTGCCTTATGTGGTAGGAGTACATAGCGATTTCACGTACATGTAGAGCGCAAAATTACTATCGTAGTTTCGCCCAAACTAGCGGTCGTAGGATATTGAAGATTTACGACCGTTTTGCCAGTTTTTCATCATAACCGATTTTCATTTTCTCAAATTCAAGTGTGAGCTCAGCGCGAATGGTGCTTCCATTAGAAACGAGTGAGGAAGATCAGACTAAGATACTTGTCCATGGGCGCTGCCACCAAAAAGCAGTTGGGGCGATGAAATCGATGCGTAAAGTGTTGAAGAAAATTCCCGGATTGAAGTTTGAGATGATTGAGGCTTCTTGTTGCGGTATTGCCGGGAGTTTTGGTGTGGAGGCGGAGCATGTCGACTACGCCCAACAGATAGCTGAGTTGGAGTTAATCCCGGCGTTAAATGCTGAACCACAAGCGCACTCTTCACGCTGTCCAACTAATCTTTTTAGGATGATGCACTGGACCGCCTCACTCAGGTGGAAGGTCCCAACCCAGAAAACTTTATGCACGACTCTGCGGGCAATATTCTCAGCAGTAACACTGAATCCGGCATAAACTCTCCGACGCACAATAGCGGCAATCGCCTGGCCTTCTATGGCGACAATCACTACAGTTACGACGAACGCGGCAACCGCACCCTCACGGCGCGAGGCAAACAACAGGCAATAAAACAGCATTTACACTACAACGCGCTCAACCAATTAACATCAGTTGACATGCAAAACTGAACAACCCGGTATCAATACGATGCCCTGGGCCGCTGCATTAGCAAACATAGTGCTGTCAACACCACCGAATTTTTATGGTTGGATAACACACTTCTCAGCGAAACCACCACCGACATTGGGGAATAACCCCGAACCGCTAAAATCTATCTTTTTGAGCCCAGCACTCACAAACCCCTCGCTATCGCCCAAAACGACGACATCTATCACTACCACCTGGACCACCTGGGCACGCCCTAGGAAATTACCAACGCCTAGGAAAAAATTGCCTGGTCCGCCAGCTACAAAGCCTACAGCAACCTGGCACTGGTGCAGGATAATGAGATAGAGAATAATATCCGCTTCCAGGGGCAGTACTAGGATGAGGAAACCGGGCTACACTACAACCGATTCCGCTACTATGATCCGGAGTGCGGACATTTTACAACACAGGACCCGATAGGGCTTTTAGGTGGGGTTAATAACTACCAATATGTGCCTAACCCGATTGGCTGGATTGACCCACTGGGGTTGAGTTGTAAGGAAATTTCGCTCACTCAAAATGATTTTAATAAGAAGTTTCCTAAGAGTTATTTCAATGACCCTAAATCACCTCATTCCCCAAAGGTTTAACAGGATGCAGCTTGGAAGGTGTACCAAGACACCAGTCAAGGTAATCAAGAAATTGTAATGGATCGTCTTCCCGATATCGAAGCTGGTGAAGCTCTTGACTTTCAACGTCTTAATAGTAATGTATGGAGCCCTCAAGTAAATGATGCTTGGGTGCAAGGTGGAATTGATAGCCGGAAAAAGTTTTATCTTGGATCGCCAACAACAGTAAATAATTTGAGAACGCAATCTTATCCGTATCACTCGGATTTTCCTCATACAGTGACATATAGAGAGCTGAAACAATTACAGAATTCAGGTTATACGAGAGTTGGTAACTATCTAGTTCCTCCTAATTAAATCTGAGAAGCGAATATGAGTAAAATTGATAATTGCTTAAATCTCATTGAGAAAATAGAAAATAGATCCTATCGAGGTAAAAATAGGGTTGTTATTACAGTAGATGATATTGCCACATTAACTGATTTGTTTGATGAAGTAGATAGCGAAAGTAAAGACTTTATAAGGGATTGTATTTCTGAAAAAGTGGGTAAAGTTTTGATTGGGTTTACAGGAGAAATGGCTAGAAAATCCGTTGAATCAGGGGATATAAAATGGCTAAAAAGGGCCTTGATAGTCCATATTTTGGAGGATGTACAATTTGATTATAGAGAGAATTTACGAGAGCTATTTTTGCTTTTACCTGCATTTAAGTCTTTAGATGTTTCAAAGGATGATATATGGAATAGCGTCATGCCTTTGGCTTCAGATAGAGTAAAAGAATATCTAGTACCAAGATTCTAAATAAATTGGTATGCATTGATTAAAGAGTAACTGTTATGGCGAAATGGCTCTGTAAGCAACATGGTAAAACGAACCATATTCCCGCTTGTATTCACTTAAAGCAAAACATTGACGATCGAAAAATTTTCGAGTTCAAGTTGATCTTGGAAGAGTTATCTCTGGTTGACTCAAGCTATATCACAAGCCTTATATGTCACGACTGTGCTGAAAAAATTGGCGTTAAAAATGAAGCGATCATTTATTTTGATCCGCAAATTCGTAAGTTTGAGCAGGATGAGGATTTTGATGAAGAGGATGCGCAATATGAAGATATCTTCGATAAGCTTGATGAAAGGTTGGTTTCGATTTGCAAAAAGTGCCTGTTAAATGTTTTTCCAGAATTTCAGTTAATTCTTGCGGAATATAAGAAAAATGCAGTAGAAGTAGCAAAAAAAGAGATATGAATATGGGATTAAAAATGGGCTCATTTATTTTCAATTTTGGGTGGTGATTAGTGGGAATATTAATTTATGAAAAGCATGGTGAAGCAGGGATAATTCCTACGGTTTCCAAGAATCTCGCAGATGCAATGTCAAATGGCACTGCCAAAAAAGAAGATGTCGCAACTATTTATTTGCGTGTATATGATGATGGGGATTTCTTGTTTGATAAGCTATTTTTCACTCATAAAAGTAGCGACATGCAAACACTAAAGGATGAATATTTAATTGAGAATGACGAAGATGATGCTTTGTTTAGTAAAGAAGTTCATCCAATTTTCACTGGTGGAGGTTATTGCGTAAAGTGTTTCAAAGAATATATGGATGGTGTTGGGTTCGATTTAAATAATTTACGAGCATCTTCTGGTCTGACTATTTAGTTGACTCCCACTAAATTAGCGCTTCCAGGGGCAGTGCTATAATGGGGTCTTGCGTGGCAAAAAACCTCACCTTACCCAAGAATGGGGGCCAGTTAATAGTTCATCAGCTCGTGCATTGAAAAAAACCACAAAAATCGAATCGCTACACTCATGTTGGCGAAGTTTATCAGGGAGCTAAAATGGATGATACTGATGTTTACAAACGTTTTCCTAATGTTGGTGAGGTATATCAAGATAAGGCCTTTACCAGTACGTCTACGGATGAAGCGGTAGCGCTTAATGGATTCTTTAAAATAACCACTCAGACAAAAAGAGGTATTAAAGTTGACTCATTTTCCGCCACCGAGGGAGAGAATGAGGTTCCTTTTAAACCTGACACAAAGTTTGAGATCACTAAAAAGGAGCTATTACCTGATGGAAAAACTTGGGACATTCATTTAAAGGAGCTTTGATTTTATGGATGTGTTAATTCTACCTGTTTCAACACGAATGCATTTTAGAGCCCCCCTCCGAGTTGCTACCTGCAGCACGGGCCTCACCCGATTCAGACTGGTTTGTATCGTTATGGGTTTCACACTTCTCTAAGCGGTACAGCAACAGAAAGATAGGCTGCCTGGAAGCCTGTTGCCTGAGCTATGCCGGAAGGTCAGAAAGGTTGTGGAAGAGGGCGGATTCAACCTAAAATCTGGTAGATTGAACAGATTGAGGTCGAATAGACAGATGATTCAGGCCCCAGTTTTCTGCCTTGATATACATGGGTGATTGCGGTTATTCTTCTTATGCCTCGGGTATTGTGCCGCATGATCTGTCACATCTCCTCCATTATCGAGGCGATTTCTTTACGGCAAATCCTTTCGGTGACTGCCAGCAGTTGTTTCACCCGTGGGGCAAGATAGTCGATATCATGCCAATGCACGATAAAGTCCTTCTGGTAACGAGCGCCGATGTAGGCCCGGTTCATCAAGTTGAAATATGCTTCACTCTCTCTGGTGTCATTGGGAAAGATGTCGCGGAATACGGGACCGAATCTTTCAACTTCGTATCCAAGCCACTCCAACATGTGTTCATGGGGGCAGTAGCTGGTGAAGACCAGCAGGATCGCCTTGTAGGCGGATTCAGTGGCCTGGTTGAGATTGAATATGGCTAGTTGTAGATCTTCATCTTCATAGCTATATTCGTGTAGTCTGTAGAATCCAGTTGCTTGTTTGTACCAGGAAACAAAATCCGCCTGGGCCAATGTCTGCTTTTCTTTCGCAGTCAGTTCCCGAGGTTCGGCCAAGCTGAACTCTTCCGTATTGTAGAGCATACACCCTTCGCGCTTGATGTCGAGAAAGAAGTAACGTCCCTCGCTGAGTTGTTCATTGATATCTTCGATGTCATGGACGATTGGGTTGGCATGTGCTGATAGACGTGGGTTATTGGCGGCTTCTCGGACTTTCCCTTCAAAGCCGGGCTGCGATGGTTCCCGTGTAATCACCAGGATATCGTAATCGGATGAGTGGCCGGACCAGCGTCCCGGTTTCAGGTCTTTTTCCTCCTTCCAGCCGCCACGGGCATAGCTGCCATAGAGGATCACCATCTCCACGCCATCCATACCTCTAAGAACTTTGCTAATATGGCCCAGTTCCCGTTGCTTTTCTTCCGGCAGGTGGTTGAGGTCGGTGCGCATCTTTTCGTGGGTATCCCTTGTTTCGTCGAGGCTGTACAGGCTATAGCGATCCATGAAGCGACCTCCTTGTAGTTTTGTGCGGCAGATGGGGTAGTATCGCCCCGGATAACGCCTTGCAAGACCCATATGCTAAGCCATATAAGCATCCATCTAATTTATAATTATATTATGGCTCTTGAATTGTTGGGTGTCCCGAGTTACCGCCGCAGCTTTGGCTTCCGCCTTCCTGAGCGTTGCAACTACCGCTGATAGCTCACTTGCATTAAGAGGAAACACCAGTCCACCTTTTTCCTTTATTGCACCTAGAAGAACCTTTGCCTCGCTCTCCTTAATCTTCCCTGTTCATATTAATTTCATATTTATAGGTCTAACGCCCGCATTTGTGGCTTGTTTGGAGCGTAGCGGAAAACCAGTCGTGTGACCGGCATGGTAGCTGGCTAGCTGGTGAAAATCCAGTCATGGCCCTTGGAAGAGGTGCGCACCTCAAGGAGGAGGGAACTTCAGGGAAGGAGCCACACGGGTGCCAATGAGGGATCTGAAGGAAGCGGGAGTCCAAACTCGCCGAGTACAGGGACAGTCACCGTTTGGGATAGTCTAAAGCCATTCAAAATCAGATGGTTATTTCAAATAACGGTGCTTTCACAACAACGATTAAATGGTGAGTGTCCTCGTATTAGTGAGTGTCCTCGTATTACCGGCTAAATAGTCATTGGGCACTTTTATTAATGCAGATTAACGTTTTCTGCGTTGGGCAAATAATGGATGTCCCTGTATGTTTTAATTACTTATTTAACCTTGTCATATCAGCTGCTAAAACCGCTGTACATTTTCCTAGATTTTCGAACAAGGATATAGCAATAATCTCAGCTAAGTCTTCAACTAAATCAATGATAAACTCATCCTCAAATTCCTTAATATTCACGCCACAATTGCTCAACTCAATAAGTACCTCTACTTGAAGTTGTTGATAGCTAATTTTAACGCCATTATATTCAACTTTTTTTAGTGCAATAATATCGTTCATAATCCTAATCGCTCTATTTTGATTTACAAGACATAAAAGCAAGCTAGCTATCGACAGAGCTACTTCAAATGAAAAGGTCAACATTACCTCTCTTTTTTTGAGACTCACCATTGCACTTTCAAGATGTTTTCCAATAGCTAAATTTATCCAACCATTGCCATTTTCCTCTACCCAAGCGACCATAGATCCCACCAATCTAAGTGGTTCTTTTTCTTGCACCAAGTGAACACACCCCTCAATCCGCATATTTTTCTCCTATCGACATCACAACTGTACTTCCTCAACTGAACCTGTAAGTTCTGCATCTCCGAGTAATTGCCTCAGAAAGACAGACCTTGAGTATCTAATGGCCAACCTTCAGTAGTTTAACGCATGGACGCATGTTTTAAGCTCAGTCAAAAAGGATAGATTTATAGCAAATCACATGGCTTTTGAAGGTTTCAAGAACAAATCAAAAGGAGTACAGGGACAGTCACCGTTTGGGATAGCCTAAAGCCATTCAAAATCAGATGGTTATTTCAAATAACAGTGCTTTCACAACAACGATTAAATGGTGAGTGTCCTCATATTATTTACTCATATTATTTAGCATTGCCTATTATTGCTTAGAATACAGTATGTTCGCACTATTTCTGATTTAGAGGCATCGTCAAAAAAACGGCTTTCATAGAAATGAAACCTTCCTTCAAGCCCTGCTGTACGGAATTTGTCAGCTACAAATTGAGATTCACTAGATGTTTCTTTTTCTCTTTTTGTAAGGCGCTCGACCATGAAATCTTCCGTCACAGATGTTGATGAAAAAATGCATGGGATTGGAACTAATCCATAACGTTCGTTTTCTTCCCATTGAATTGTTATACATAGAAAGCTTCTAGAAAATTCATTCGGGCTGCGATTTTTAACGGAGTTGTGAAAGCGAAGCAAGAAGAAGGCGATTCCCAATTGCACCTCAAAAACAGTATCCGTGTGAAATATTTTCACCCATGCATCAAACTGTGAATCTCTAGAGAATAATGGAAACTCTTCAAATGTATCGGTTTCTGCAAGTACACACTCGCTACTTAAACAGTCTCGACAAACGTACTTTTCTGATAGCAGATTCGAGGGTATGTCCATAAAGGAGATCCTTTTGGTTACGTTACGGAATGGTCCATCCGTACTCCTCGCAACCACTTAAGCGTCTTTCCGGAAAAGAGTTCGGTTACGCTCTTCCCCTTTGCCTTATGTGCGTCGTGGATGGATCCATCCAAGTTAAGAGTACAGGGACAGTCACCGTTTGGGCAGGGCAATTGCACTACGATTGATACTTTAGTGTGGTGCTTCATACAAATTGACGATGATAGAAGCCTGCTCAGGCCAGGAGACAACGCGCAATGCGCAGGGAATGGCTCGCCCTTTTCAAGCATTGCAACGCAGTATCCTGGCCTGAG
>JARRQF010000174.1:0-8159 GCA_037382065.1 Candidatus Thiodiazotropha sp.
GCACTATTGATGCGGTTCGCACCGCTCACCGCATCCTACGCAATCACGGACTTTATCGTGACTTCAAAAAGAGTGACCTATCGGTTTAAAAATACCCTGGAATATCTCACTCAAATATTGGCACATGGTTGAAAATCATGATGCGGTTCGTACCTCACCACATCCTACGACTTTTGCGAATATTCGCGGCATGCTTTTACAATACCCTCCAAGGGGAGAGGGGATGCGGGGTTCGAACCCTGGTGTGAACAAGCCCTTGGGTGTCACACAGTAAGCTGATGTTTACGATGCGCTCGAAAAGTAGACTTCCTCTCCCCTTGCGGGAGAGGGCCGGGGTTAGGGGGGCTGATAACCGCTAAGCTCGTTAAACTTCTCAACCAAACCTAAATACTTCGCAATATTTTTATGACGATCTGTTTCTATTATGCACAAAACAAGTCCTTTGTAGTGCAATTGCCCTGGGCTAATTGTGCAGCCTCTGGGACACTCCTTCCTGCGTGTCGATATACTCAATAGCTATTACCTTTCCAGAGCGGATCTGCATAAGGGTAAGCGCGCCTTCTTTGCTGGGTAACCAAGCTGTTTGAGCTTCCTTATAGCCAAGTAAGACAAAATAGGGATATTTGCGCATGGCAGGAAGGGCAAAAAAACGGGTGACGAATCCAGGCATGCGACTGATGTCACTGATAAACCAAAAACCCTTTGCCATCATATCCGTCTTATTTTCGTGTTGCAGCTGTTCATGTGCCAACTCACCCGTTTCCTTATCTGGTGCAAATAGGATGGTGTGTGCATCTGACAGGTTGTGAAGGTTTCCATATTGGTCAGGTAGACTTAACGGGAGTAGGTTATCGCCAATTTCAAGTGGCGCGGAAAAAGTCATGCTTGGATAGATAAAAAGCAATAAGATTAAATTAGGTAGTGATTTCATGAATGTGGTTCTTTTTTGTCTGGTCAGGATTAAGAAAAATATGGGATACAGCATTTTGCAATTTACTGAATAGATTACACTATTAGTTTTAATTAGGTCGAATACGTCACTTTCAGCCGAAATTAAAAGCCTAGGAAAAAATTAATTATCCAATTCTGTTGCTCTCTAAGTCCAGCTTCTGCGTCGCAGATTCAGTTAATGGCGACTTGATCTATTTGATTGTATCAGTAGGAAGCCGCTTCCCTGCTTGAGTAAATCACGCTTTTGTTAAGCTTCTAAGCAGACTATACATGGTAATATTGGGTTGGCTTTTTAGTAAGATAACAGGTAAATATCCGGTAATGACATCAATCAACGACCTGACACTTAAAGATATCATGTCTACACAGGTCCATGTGTTGTGTCCCACTAATAGTTTGGACGATGCTTTGAAATTGATGGCTGAGCAGAGTGTCTCTTGCCTGGTGATCATGCAGGATGACCAACCTATTGGTATTCTGACCGAGCAGGATATCGTGCAGATGATTACCGTAAATACCGATTTAGAGACACCCGTCTCCCAGATCATGAGCACCCCAGCCGTTTCTGCTCCTGCAAGCCTAAATTTTCGCTCTGCCTATCAGTTAATTGTGGGACATCGGATTCGCCATCTCATCGTCATGGGAGAGGAGGCGTTCCATCTTGGTATCGTTACCGAATCGGATTTTCGCGCTCATCTCGGACTGGGTCTCTATCTAAAGACCCAGGATCTACGCTCCGCATTGGACGACCGGTTCGCCTTGTTACCACAAATGGTAACACTTAATGAAACGATTCGTTATATGGCTGAAGAGAAGTCGGATTGTGTTATTGCGATGCAGGGGCATCAGGCTGTCGGCATTATCACTGAGCGTGATATCCCCCGCCTGCTTGTTAGCCATTCCGATATTAAGGGCGTCTTGCTTCGGGATGTCATGAGTACGCCGGTAAAGTCTATCTCAGTAAGCAAATCCCTGGCTGATGCTACCAATCTTATGAATCAGAATCATATTCGCCATATGGTGGTAATTGATGAAGAGCAGCAGTTGATCGGTGTTCTCAGTCAACATCGACTGCTTGAATATCTTGGTGGTGAGATCATTGAGCAGGCTTGGGAAGATAAGCAATCAGCAGAATTAGCGCGCAGACACAATCATCTTTTGCTGGAAATGGAGCATGAATTCGCTCTCCTGCTGAGCGAAGAAGCTGATCGTGAAACTATTCTGCATGCGATGCTGGATGCGGCATTACGCCTACCCGAATTGGATGGCGGCGCAATACTTAAACTCAATGCAAACGGTGGTTATAGTCTCGTTCATCAGAAAAATCTACCCGCCTCTCTGATTGAGTTGACCAGCGATTTCGCGCCAGATTCTTTAGAGGTTCAGGCTATCCAGCAGGGACAATTCTTATGCAGTGGACTGACAAGGAACCCACTGTGCAGCCAATCTCCACTCTTTTCCAGTCAGCCAGTATCAGACGCTGGAATTCAATCGGTCGCGTTATTGCCACTTTTGGAGGAAGGTAGCTGTTATGCCTGTCTCTATCTGATGAGTAAGCAGGTTGTGAGCATGGCGACAGATACCATCACAGCCTTTGATACGCTGACCAGACAATTTTCTCAGGCGCTGGAAAGGTTGACGGCTATTGAGCGAATGCGGGAACGGCAAGAGGCATTGAAACAGAGTGAAACCCTACTGCGTACTGTTATCCGAACCATTCCTGATCTGATTTGGTTAAAAGATACTGAGGGTACCTTCCTGACTTGTAACCCTGCCTTTGAGGAATTACTTGGTGTTTCTGCGTCTGAGATCATTGGCAAGACGGACTATGATTTCGTTGATAGGGAAACTGCTGATGCATTTCGTGCCAATGATCACGCGGCGGAGGTAGCAGGTAGTCTAAAGGTTAATGAAGAGCGGCTGAAATTTGCTAAAGATGGTTGTGAGAGGCTGTTTGAAACCATTAAGACTCCTATGTATGACGAACTGGGGGGGCTGGTTGGAGTGCTAGGAATAGCCCGTGATATTAGCGACCATCGTCGTGCCGAGTTGGATCTGCAGGCCCTCAATCGGGATTTTATCAGTTTATTGGAAAATACGACCGATTTTATCTACCACAAGGACGTAGGTGGCCGTTTCCGTTTTTGTAGCCAGACTCTGGCTGCGATTACTGGCCATGCGAGTTGGCGTGACATGATTGGAAAAACTGATCAGGAAGTTTTTCCGGCAGAGATGGCCCTGATCTATCAAGAGGAAGAACGCCCTGTCATACAAGAGGGTACTCCGCTGCTTAACAGGGTCGATCCCTACTATGCCCAAGACGGTGAGAAGCGTTGGGTTAGTACCAATAAGTGGCCGGTTAAGGATGATAGCGGCAGTGTCATCGGGCTTTTTGGTATTAGCCGAGATATCACAGATCAAATGGCTACGGCAGAGGCATTGCAACGTAGCGAGGAGATGTTGCGTACCCTGATTGATGCGATGCCCGACATTGTCTGTTTTAAGGATGGCGAGGGGCGCTGGTTGCTGGCAAACCAGTTTGATCTCAAGCTCTTTCAGCTTGAAGGGGTGGATTATGTCGGCAAGAAAGACTCAGATCTTGCTATCTTTAGTGACTTCTACAAAGAAGCTTTCATGGGTTGTGAAGAGAGTGATGAACAAGCATGGGCCTTAGGTACGGCAAGTCGCTTGGATGAGATCATTCCGCGTCCCGATGGTCCTGATATGATTTTTGATGTCATTAAGATACCGACCTTTCATTCAGATGGAACTCGTAAGGGGTTAGTTGTGGTTGGTCGAGACGTCACCGAGCGTAAACAGGCCGAGAATCAGCTTGAGCGTCTTGCTCACTTTGACCCACTTACTCATCTACCCAACCGTATGCTATTGAGTGATCGGTTACAAATCGCCACTGCCCAGTCCCAGCGTAATGGCAAACTGCTAGCGGTCTGTTACCTGGACTTGGATGGTTTTAAACCAGTCAATGATACTTATGGGCATGATGTTGGGGATCGCCTGTTAACCGAAGTGGGACATCGATTGAGTGAATCTATGCGTGCAGGAGACAGTGTTGGGCGTCTTGGTGGTGATGAATTTGTGTTACTTCTTTGTGATCTGGGATGCGAAAATGAGTGCTGTACCGCTCTTGCAAGGGTGCTTAAGACACTCTCCAATCCTTACTATATCGACGGTCAAAATCTCTTACTCACCGCCAGTGTCGGGGTGACACTTTATCCAACTGACGCGACCGATAGCGATACCCTGCTCAGGCACGCAGACCAAGCCATGTATGAGGCTAAGCAGGCTGGACGTAATCGCTATCATTTCTTCGATCCAACCCGAGATCAACGTGTGCGAATTGTGCGGGAAGCGCAATTGCGTATCCATGAGGGATTGCGCAACGGAGAGATGGTTCTCTTCTATCAACCCAAGGTGAACATGCGGTACGGTGAGGTTTATGGTGTTGAGGCATTGATTCGCTGGCAGCATCCTGAACAGGGTTTGATGTTGCCATTGGAGTTTCTGCCTCAGGTTGCTGAATCCGATATTGTCGTAGAGATCGATTTTTGGGTTCTTGAGCAGGCTCTTAGGCAGTTGCAAATATGGCATGCGGATAATTTGTTGCTCAGCATCAGTGTCAATGTCAGTGCTCGCACCCTTGGCCATAAAGATTTCCTGACACGACTTACCGATTTATTGGAACGATTCCCCTTGCGTGTTGCGAATACTCTGGAGATCGAAATACTTGAGTCGGTGGCCTTGGATGATATCAGCCGGGTTTCCATTCTTATGGAAAAGTGCCGCAAGTTGGAGATCGGTTTCGCTTTGGATGATTTTGGCACAGGCTACTCATCTCTGCTTTACCTGAGGCATCTGCCCACAAATATACTTAAAATAGACCAATCCTTTGTCCGCGACATGCTGCATGATGCCGACGATCTTACCATCATTGAGGGTATTCTCGGTTTGGCTGATGCCTTTCAGTGTGAAGCGATCGCTGAAGGTGTCGAAGGGGAAGATCATGGGGTACTGTTATTGCAGTTGGGGTGTAATCTGGCTCAGGGGTTTGGCATTGCTAAACCCATGCCTGCCAAGCAGATCCCTGCTTGGATAGCGGCGTACCGCCAGCCTGAACGTTGGAACGATTTTAGGGAGTTTTCTGGCCCTCATCCTGATGCACCACTGGTTTTAATGAGTATGGAGCACAAACGTTGGGTCGATCAAGTAATCGCCAAAATTATGGATAAACATGATTACGAGCAGGATCAGAAGTGCTCTCTGCCAAGCCATAAGCTACAGAGTCGGAGCTGCCGTTTTGGTCATTGGTATTATGGGCCGGGCAAACGTCGGTTTGGTCACCGGCTCCCGTTCCAGGAGATAGAGGAAGTTCATGAGTGCATCCATAATCTCGCAAAAAAGGCGGCGGCACTCTGTGATTCTGGTCGCAGATCTCAAGCAGAAGAGCTTATTCCATTGATGTTGCAGACAAGAGACGAATTACTTGCCTGTTTAGAGTGTCTACAGGAAGCACCACACTAGGTACGCAACATGGCGATAACGGGGGGCGATTCTGGAAGAGTGCCACGCCATAGGCGAAATGATTCTGCTGCCTGTTCTACTAGCATGCCCAGGCCATCCAGTGAACGGGCGGCGTGGTGTGCCCGCCCCCAGGTTTGAAAAGGTGTTGCCTGGTTACTGTAGAGCATGTCATAACACCAGCCACCTTTTGCTAGAACTGTGTCAGGAATCTCTGGCACTTTACCCTCCAGTCCAGCGGCAGTGCCATTAATGATTAAGTCAAACTGCAGACCCTCCAGTTCATCTAGGCTGCAGCCAGCTACCTGACCGTATGGGGCTAGGCCATTAGCCAGGGAATAGGCTTTGCTGGCTGTGCGGTTGGCAATAATGATGCGCCTGGGTTTTTGCTCTAGCAGTGGACGCATGACACCCCGCACGGCGCCGCCTGCGCCAAGCATTAGGATGCGTTTGTCTGGTATGCGGAATCCCTGGTTGACGGTTAGATCTCGTACCAGACCGATACCGTCGGTATTGTCACCGCGCAGAAGATTGTTCTCCAAGCGAATCAGAGTATTTACCGCCCCAGCGGTATGGGCGCGTTCGCTCAGTTCGTCTGCCAAACGCCATGCCTGCTCCTTGAAAGGGACGGTAACGTTTAGTCCCATACCACCTCCAGCAAAAAAAGATCGGACGTTACCGGCAAAATCATCAAGGTCTCCGAGTAATCGCTGATAGTCGATGATCTCGCCGGTTTGATGTGCAAATGCGTTGTGGATCTGTGGTGATTTACTGTGTTCTATCGGATTGCCGATTACTGCGTATTTATCCATCAGTTTACGATTTTGAAGCCTGAATGTTAATTAGAGTGTTATTGTGTTTCGTGAAGCCACTGGGCTGCCTGCTTGGCAAAGTAGGTGAGAATGCCATCACAGCCAGCACGCTTGATGCAGAGCAGAGATTCCAGGACTACGGCCTGTTCGTCAAGCCAACCGTTTTGAGCGGCGGCTTTGAGCATGGCATATTCGCCACTGACTTGGTAGGCGAAGGTGGGTACCTGATAGGTCTCTTTGACCCTTCGTACGATATCCAGGTAGGGCATACCGGGTTTGACCATAACCATGTCGGCTCCTTCCTCTAGGTCAAGTCCCACTTCATGTAATGCTTCGTCGCTATTGGCAGGATCCATCTGGTAGCTGTATTTATTACCGCTACCAAGATTGGCTGCAGATCCAACGGCATCGCGAAATGGGCCGTAGAAACTGGAGGCATATTTTGCTGCGTAGGCGAGAATTCGAGTATGTAGATAACCCTGCTCTTCCAAGGCTTCCCTGATCGCACCGATCCGGCCATCCATCATATCTGAGGGAGCAACAATATCGGCACCAGAGGCGGCGTGCGATAAGGCCTGTTTTACCAATACGTCTTTTGTTTCGTCATTGAGTACATAGCCTGAGTCATCGATAAGGCCATCCTGGCCATGAGTGGTAAATGGGTCAAGAGCTACGTCGGTGATAATCCCTAATGTTGGCACGGCATCTTTCAGAGCGCGTACAGCTTGTTGTGCCAGTCCATCCAGGTTATAGGCTTCGTGGGCATCGTTACTTTTGGCCGAAGGAGGGGTAACAGGAAATAGCGCCATCGCCGGAATGCCCATAGCATGAATCGCTTTGGCCTCTTCGACCAAAAGATCGATGCTCAGACGCTCAATGCCTGGCATGGAGGGTATCGCCTCACGTTGAGCCTTCCCCTCCAGGACAAACACAGGGTAGATGAAATCTGCTGGAGTCAGCAGGGTTTCACGCATTAGGCGGCGGGAAAACTCATCTCTCCGCATGCGTCGCATACGTGTGGCGGGAAAGTGTGATCGACTGTATTTGTTATGCATGAATGGCTCTCTGTCAGCTTGGCTCAAATCCCTAAGATAACCTATCATCCTAAAAAAATCAGTTGACCGCTCCATTCTAATAACAGGTTTCTGATTTTGAAGAAAATAGCTTCGATGGTTATGGTCACCTACTGGGTGAACCACGCTACAACGTGAATGGCACCCTTCACGCTGTCCAACTGATCTTTTTAGGGTCATCCAAAAAAGATCAGTTGGATAACATGATTCACCCAATAGGTGGCCATGAATATCAAAGCTATTTTCATTAAAATTAGGAAACTGCTCATGGAGCGGTTAACTGTAGAATCTAAAATTAATTTTCAAACGTATCGTCTGTAAGCAACTCAAGGTAGGATCAATGAGCAATAACACAACCCTCCCGGTACCCTTTATCTACCCTGTCGATGAAGAAACATTTGAAGAAAAGGTAATCCAGGCATCCCATGAACAGCCGGTGATGGTCGATTTCTGGGCAGAATGGTGTGCTCCCTGTCTCTCTCTGGCACCAGCGCTGGAGCGGGTGATTAACGAGTTGAATGGACAGGTGTGGTTGGCCCAAGTCGAGGTGGATGACAATATGCACCTCGCTGGACACTATCGTCTGAGAGGGTTCCCAACGGTGATCCTCTTTCGTAATGGAGAGGAGATCGGGCGTTTTCATGGTTCACGTGCCAGCCATTGGCTTCGGGATTGGATTGGAGAACACTTGGGTGATCTTTCTGTGAATCATGCCCTGTGAATTAATCGTGAGAATTAAATTCATAATCTGGCTGCTTCTGAAGTGCCTGAGGAGCTGTTAAATATG
>JARRQF010000175.1:0-8151 GCA_037382065.1 Candidatus Thiodiazotropha sp.
GCTACTCATAAGTGTTTAGAAACATCATCTAAACCCTCAGGCTTTTAGACTTGCTAAGTATGCCATTAATATCATATGAACGGCTAATGACAGCATTACTAGAAAACAACCTGCACAGTAAAAACGTCACACCTAATGTGATTGTCGTTGTCATCATCATTAGAATACCGCCGAGCGCCAGATACCAGAAGTAAACTAAGTAGGCATAGTCAAACACCACACCTAATGAAGATATGGCTAGTGAACTCATAATAATCAGTGACTCAACGACAGTGATTATTCTATAAACATTATTATTATATTGCATGATTTATCCCCTATAGAGTATGTCATACAGATAACATCCCTTGGTATAAAAGCTGCGCATCCATACACCACTCCTAGTAACGTTAAGAAAACTGAGTATTTCTTAACAACATTTCTCGTCATGGCGAAACAGATTAATAGAATGAGGCAGACAATCTACATGAAGTAGATAACCAACATATTGACATGAATCAAATAGCGAGTTTATTCCTAATGAGGTAGATCACCAACATATTGACATGAATCAAATAGTGAGTTTATTTCTATTTGCCATCTTCAGTTTAAAATTAATTTGTATCATATTATTCCTGCTCAACATGGAGCAGTCATATTAAGAACCATCAGAATGGCGCGGAGATTGTCAGAACTAAAGAATGATTACAAGATAATTAAATAGACACCGTTAAAACAGTTATTATTTAAACACAATAAAATCACCGAACACTTTTAGCAGATAACACGTAAAAAATATGCATTTTAAATTTACCCTCCATACTATAATTTATGAGCATAATCTAACTCTCGAAGAGCATCTCTCAGCGGAACCTCCTTTCCCTTTAAATAATTAAATATTTCGTATTTGACGTCTGTACTCATATCGATCAGCATCACACCGATAGAATGCAGTGATGTGTGGACTACCAAACAGCGTACCACCTGCTCGACACCATCCAACCAAACCTTCAGAGTAATGACATCATTTCGCGAAAGTGCCAAGCAATTATTTTGAATCAACATTCCACCAAGACTTACATCTTTTGTAAAAGCCCGACCTATAAGCTTATCTCTTTTAAACAGATCCACTTTGAGAGAAACTTTTACGCGTGGATAATAACGGTGTTCCATTTCATACTCCAATCGCCAAGCAAAGCCATATGCTCTTGGCGATAATTATCTTGCATTAACAGGATTAACTTTCTTGACTGACCTCTCATTCAGAATGAAAAGTCGATAAATAATTAACAATCATTCTTTGCCATTCTGAAAGGAACTCAATAAAAGAGCTTTAAAAAATAACCGCCTTTAAATCAACAATTATTTTATAGTAAGTATGGTCAATAGATAGGATTCTGCAAATATATTTCCCTTATCTGTTTTCACCGAAAAAATGAGTCAGTCATCCATATATCCTAGGGTTTTAATAAGAAATAACCATCTATTGAAATAGAATTACCCTTCGTTACGCCGTAAGCTTCCGACCAATAACACTCTTTCTTAGTAGACAAGCCTAAAAAATGATCGCCTAGCAACTGCTGGAATTAGCCTATAAAAATGTTCCGGTAAATAGGCACGGTTTTGGGATAGCATTGACAACAGGTGTTGTCAGCAAAAAACAGCAGGCAGTGATAAAAAAGAAAGCTGCCTATATTCAAAAGCAAGCGGTTAAGCAGATTAGAAGATAGCGCCTACTCTACCATCATAAGAATCTATAATGGCAATCTGGAGGCTCTATCTATCGCCAATTTACAAAGAACTCAATTTGTAAACTAGCCAATTACCCTGTTAGGACGCATCATTCGGATTAATGCCTTATCCAATATAGGTTTCAGCCAACCACAGATCATGTTTATTACAGAAACTGGTGGCAATAATCCGGCCTTTATAGCCAACAGGCAGTTCATACTCTGACATGGGTGCATCATTGAACATAAAAGTCTTCGCACCTACCATAGTACCGTCCTCTAGTAACAAGGTATGGCGAACAATGTAATGATATTCAGATTGACCATGATCAGTATTAACCTTGACAATGCGGCCATTTATTTCAAATTTTGGCACATGTGTGCCTTTCTTGGACCTCCATTTCCCACCATTTTTCTCGGTAAAAATCAGATTTTTTGGTGGTAGCGAACTGTTTTCAGTAGCCTGAGCAATGCTACTCAAGGTTGCTATAGCAGTAGTAGCTGATGAACTAAGCAGAAAGGTTCTACGATCCATAACGAGGTCTCCAAATTTATCTCGATTTTTAATTAAACGTAGCATATATCAACAATCATTCCTGACTAACAGCTAACTAAACACCATTAACCGATTATTTTTTCTATGTATTCCTGAGATTTTAACAGAAAATATATGTCCAGCTAAACCGGGCATTACGACCCTAGCGTCATTTTGCCTGACTCACCAACCATTTTCTAAATGATGTGATATTTTTCCCAACTATATTCCAATACGGAGCGGGCATGGGGAGGAAGTTTGAAAAACGTCGCTAGCCTGGGTAGACTGTCAGATTGCCTATTAGTTAGGCACCATGATAATAGTAGCCTCTCCCAGATGGGGGCAGGTTAAGTATGAACCAGCGTCCTCTAATCAAGGATGCTTTTTTGTTTTTTGGGGTGCGGATGGCCGAATCTTTGATGACAACCTACCAACGCTTGCCGGTCACATTTGATCGGGGCGAAGGTGTTCGACTATGGGATACCGAGGGTCGCAACTACCTTGATGCTATTGCCGGCATTGCAGTATGTGGCCTTGGCCACGCGCATCCATTAATTCGCGATGCCCTGTGCGACCAAGCGGGCAGTCTGCTGCACACGTCCAATCTCTACAAAATAGCCCATCAGGAAAGTCTAGGCGAGCGGCTCTGTACCAGTGCATCCATGACGCGTGTATTTTTCGCCAATTCTGGTGCCGAAGCTAATGAAGCAGCCATCAAAATCGCCCGGCTCTATGGCCAGAAGCGAGAGGTCAAGAACCCCGCAATTATCGTCATGGATCAGAGCTTCCATGGACGCACCCTGGCGACCCTCTCCGCAACAGGCAACCGTAAGGTACAGGCCGGTTTCGACCCGCTCGTACAGGGCTTTGTACGAGTTCCATACAATGACATTAACGCCATCGCTGAAATTGCAAAGCATCACAATAATGTGGTTGCCGTGCTGGTGGAGCCAGTACAGGGCGAGGGGGGAGTTAATATCCCTGCTGCTGATTATCTCAACCAGTTACGCCAGATCTGCGACCAGCATAGCTGGTTAATGATGCTCGACGAAGTGCAAACTGGCATGGGCCGCACAGGCAAACTATTCGCCCATCAACACAATCAGATCCTGCCCGATGTTATGACCCTAGCAAAAGGGTTGGGTAATGGCATGCCTATTGGCGCTTGTCTGGCCCGTGGTGAGGCCGCAGAGGTCTTCGCTCCTGGAAACCACGGATCGACATTTGGCGGCAACCCTCTCGCCTGTCGAGTTGGCTTGACCGTGCTCGATATCCTGGAGTCAGAGCAGTTGCCAAAAAGGGCCGCCCAGCTAGGCCAGCGCATGCAGACCGGCTTTGAGTCAAAGCTCGCCGATTTACCAGGAGTCACTGATATCCGTAGCTTGGGCTTGATGATAGGCATCGAACTCGACCGTCCCTGTGGTGAGCTGGTCAATCTGGCGCTAGAACAAGGCTTGCTGATTAATGTCACCATTGGAAAGGTGGTGCGTCTCTTACCACCACTAATCATCAGTGATGTAGAGTGCGACGAAATTATCGATAAGGTCAGCGCTCTGATTACAGACTTTCTCTAGGTAATCCAACTGAAGCAACGGTTATCCTAGATTCCGCAGTTGACCGCAAATACCTGACATAAGGCAATGATATGTTGAATCAATTAATGAATTTCACCCTCACCCATTGGGGGAACCCAGCAACGCTACAAGGACTCTAGGATTATGACTAAGCATTTTCTTAACCTCCTTGATTTAAGTAGAGAGCAACTCCACGCAATCATTCGCCGGGCAACCGAGCTTAAGCGTATGCAACATCGCGGTGAAATCCACACCCCCTTGAAAGGTAAAAACCTGGGTATGGTGTTTGAAAAATCATCGACCCGTACCAGAGTCTCATTCGAGGTTGGCATGTCGCAACTCGGTGGACACGCCATATTCCTTTCGCCAAGAGACACCCAACTCGGTCGCGGCGAACCCATCGAAGACAGTGCGCGGGTGCTCTCGCGTATGCTCGACATCATCATGATTCGCACCTTTGAACAGGAAAAGCTGGAACGCTTCGCTGCCCACTCACAGGTACCTGTCATCAATGCCCTGACTGACCGCTATCACCCATGCCAGTTATTGGCCGATATGCAGACCTATTTTGAACATCGGGGAGATATTGAAGGCAAAACCGTAACCTGGGTGGGTGATGGCAATAATATGTGCCACTCCTATATCAATGCGGCACGACAGTTCGGCTTTTACCTGAATATCGCATGCCCCGAAGGCTATGATCCAGATCCAGTGATACTCTCTGCTGCCAATGGACAAGCCAAGATTATACGCACCCCCCTTGATGCCGCTTGTGGCGCAGACCTGGTGGTAACCGATGTATGGGCCAGCATGGGCCAGGAAGAGGAGCAGGCACTTCGTGAGAAAGCCTTCTCCCAATATCAGGTTAATGATGAGTTAATGGCTAAAGCAGCTAGCGATGCCCTGTTCTTCCACTGCCTGCCTGCCCATCGCGGTGAAGAGGTCACTGCCTCAGTCATTGATACCAGCAATAGTGTTGTCTGGGATGAGGCGGAAAACCGCCTACATTCGCAAAAAGCCCTAATGGAATTTTTGCTTCTTGGTCGTTAAACCTAGGTTTACGGTTTCTTCTCTTGGATTCATGATCTATATTAATCAGTTAACTACCCCATCCTAAAACTAATTGGCTAATTTTGCTAAAAAGTTATTCGATGAACCTGGTCACCCTCCTGGGTGGATTACGCTACAGATTGAATCCATTATTGCTATGAAGAAATTCACGCTCCTATTCTTGTGTCTGCTTTTGCTACCTATCGTCAGCCAAGCCACAACTAAGTATGTGACTGACCAGCTTCAAATCACGATGCGAACCGGCGAGAGCACCACACACCGCATCATGCGCATGCTCAATAGTGGCAAAGCTCTGGATGTGATTTCAACCAACCCAAAAAGTGGTTATAGCAAGGTTCGCATTGGCAATACGGAAGGGTATGTACTGACCCGTCAGTTAATGAACGAGCCTAGCGCCCGCACTCAACTCGCTACACTGCGCAAAGAGATCCGTGATCTCAAGGCAGCTCCTAATGAGCTACGTAGTAATCTGGCTAATTTGCAAAAGGAACACCGTGAATTACTGGCGGCACACAACAAACTACAAGCGGTTAAAAATAAACAAGAGCAGGAACTTCAGAGCATCCAGAGAACAGCCTCAAATGCCATGCGTATCTCCAGCGAGCGTAATGAATTACGTAAACAAGTTGCTGATCTGACCCGAATAGCAGAAGACCTAAAACAGGAAAACCGCGACCTCAATAATCAAGCAACACGAGACTGGTTTCTGATTGGCGCAGGCGTTATTATCGCCGGAATACTTATCGGCCTAATTTTACCGCATCTCAGATTTCAACGACGGCGTAATTCGTGGGGAACACTTTAGCCTGAAGCGTTGCATAGTGCAGCTAACGCCTGCCGAGGATACGCTACCGGCTACCGGCCTGCACGCATCAAGCCTCCCAAGCCCATATCCTCAAGCGCATTGGCGAGCAGCGCCTTGACTTCGGAAGCATGCTCACATCGTAGCGCGGTCTGTAGCAGCTCCCTGGCCCGGCTGAGAGAAAATGAGCGCAGCACCCACTTGACCTGCAACAGACTTCCTCCATTCATGCTCAGGCTATCGACGCCTATCCCCAGCAGCAATATCGCTGCCGCCGGATTACCAGCCATTTCACCACAAACACTAACCTCCTTATTAAGACCACTAACACCTGAAACGATCTGAATCAGGGCTTTTAATACTGATGGGTGCAGATTATTATAGATATCTCCCACATGAGCATTATTGCGATCAACGGCAAGTAGATACTGAGTAAGGTCGTTAGTTCCGACTGACAGAAAATCGATGCGCTTTGCCAACGCCTCAACCTGATAGACAGCAGCCGGTACCTCAATCATTACACCAACCTTGGGCATGGCCACCTCATAGCCCTCTTCCAACAATTCGTCATGGGCACGCCGAATCAGTAACAGAGAATCATCTACCTCCTGCACATGACTAATCATCGGCAGCAAAATGCGTAAATTATTCAAATTGATGGCAGAACGTAGAATAGCTCGAACCTGGGTGATAAATATCTCGGGATGATCTAGAGAGATACGAATACCTCGCCACCCAAGAAAAGGGTTCGACTCCACGACAGGAAAATAGGGCAAGGGCTTGTCACCACCAATATCCAAGGTGCGTATTGTTACTGGACGTGGATAAAATGCCTTCAGAACCTTGCGATAGTTAATGACCTGCACCGACTCACCAGGAAAGCTGTCACGCACCATGAAGGGAAGCTCTGTTCGATAGAGTCCCACTCCCTCGGATTCATCAACACCATGATTACTCATTTCAGAAATCAGCCCAGTATTGAGATAGAGATGGACCCTTTTACCATCGGTCGTCTCGCATGGCAGATCCTTGCTTGCCTCCAACTCCTGGTGAAGCTCACGATCTTCGTCGGCCAAGCGACGATACTCTTCGATCACTGAGGGCGCAGGAGAAACATAGACCCGCCCCAGATAGCCCTCCAAAATCAGAAACCGGCCATCCATTCGGCTCACCGGTAGATTCCTCAGCCCCATCACCGCAGGCACTTCGAGCGCTCTGGCCAGTATCGCCACATGAGAAAAGCTTGCTCCACCAGCTGAGACAACCCCAGCCAATCGTTCTCGCGGAACCTCGGCAAGTTGCATCGCACTGATCTCATCCCCTACCAGGATTGTATTTTCCGGATAATCTGTCAGTATGGTAACTTTCTGTTGCAAATGCATCAGGATTCGTCGCCCAAGATCGCGTACATCGGAGGCACGCTCGCGCAGATAGACATCTTCCATATCATCAAATATCTTGGCATGCTCTTGAATGGTCTCGCGTAGCGCACCAGAAGCCCAGTTTCCTTGATGGATACGTTTGACTGTATTTTCAACCAATGAATCACTATCCAGCATCATTAGTAGGGCATCGAAAAGTGCCCTGTCTTCGACGGGAAGCGAGTCCCCAAAACGACCCTGAATCGTCATCAGGTCTAGCACAACAGCAGCGACAGCCGTCCTGAAAGCCCCTTCTTCTTGCGCAGCATCCTCAGTCTGCTTGTCTGGCACCGCATCAAGATCTGCTGGTGGATAGACCACCACAGCAGTCCCCAAGGTAACACCGGGAGAACCAGGGCGCCCCTGTAGAAAACGTTTAGGTGCTGACTGACCCTCTTGAGTCACCAAATTACTGCTAATCTGAGCATTTGTGATAGCACCTGCCAACTGTGCCGCCAGGGTAAAAAGAAAGGTCACCTCATTATCAGCAAAAGTACGTTTCTCAATCTGACGTGCCACCAACACCCCAAGTACCTTACGATTTTGAATAATGGGTACACCCAGAAAACCTTTATAGGAGGTTTCACCTGTTTCAGTGGAAAACAGATAGCGCTTGTGGCTTGGCGCATCAGCCAGATTGACAGGCTCCGAGCGTTCGCAAACCAAACCAATCAAGCCGCGATGGTATGGCAGTCTTACCTTATCCACAGCATCCTGGTTCAACCCTTCAGTTGCTTTCAGCACATGATCGCGTCGTTCGAAGTCAGTCAAATAGACAGAACAGACATCCGCGCCTATTGCCTGTTTTACCTGTCGAACAATAATCGTAAGGGCCTGCTCCAAGTCAGGTGCCGAATTGACCTCTTTAACAATGCGATGGAGGGTATCAAGCATGGTTTCTAATTCTGGCATTTGATTAAACCTAGTGTGGTGCTTCATACAAATTGACGATTATAGCGTGACGCTAAGCGGTTAGCCGCTAGGCGCGTGCCGCCGGGAATGGCTTCTCCCTTTCCAAGGCGCGCAACAACGCGGATGA
>JARRQF010000176.1:0-11384 GCA_037382065.1 Candidatus Thiodiazotropha sp.
CATCCGCGTTGTTGCGCGCCTTGGAAAGGGAGAAGCCATTCCCGGCGGCACGCGCCTAGCGGCTAACCGCTTAGCGTCACGCTATCATCGTCAATTTGTATGAAGCACCACACTAGTAAGTTCGAAGCTATATTGCCAATCTTGTCTAATATGCTCTCGTAGCAAGAAAAAGCGCATATCACCATCGCAGACTCGACTACTTCCGGGTTAGATCGATTTGTCAATTGGTCAAATGATATTTGATCGCAAAAAATTCGCATAGGCTATGGGTATATCATCGATAGTGCTACCAAATCCGGCAAGTTTGCTATAAAGAGAAATCATATCGGAAGGTGCTCCAGATATCCTGTTAGAGAAATCAGGATCGAACTTTGGTATATATTCTAATAGACGATCTATAACTGAGGCTGAATTACCTGTAGTAGGTACTAAGTTATCCATCGGCATGTTCTCCATATTGTGATGAATTATGTGGATCACATGTATCGCATGGGTTTCCAGGTTCCCGCGCTGGAACGAGATATCTGCTACTATAATTATCATTATTTTGCCGATATCTAAAGTGACTGCTGGTTTTGTTGTAAATGTCCATGACAGTATTAACAATAAAAATATCGGCGAATGTTGCTTGGAGAGGTTATAATGACCTACATTTTTGTGGTGGAGCAGAGATGTTTGAGTCGGTTAGACGGCATGACGCACGCCATTCACGCTGTAGCCTGATTCACCCAATAGGTGACCATAACCATCGAAGCTATATTCTTAAAAATCAGGAATCTGCTATTAGAATGGCGTGGTCATCTGGTTTTTTAGGCTCAACTATAGGCTCCGCACACTTGATACGGTGCAAAAAACGTACCGCCCATTAATAATGCTATTGCAGCAAGAGGATTAGTGCTATGAAGGTTGTCTTGGGAATTGGTCTCTTTCTGGCTTCTCTATTCGTATATGCAAACGAAACAGTGGACAGGTCCAGCGTTGAAGAGCTATTGGAAATCGCAAATTCAAAAGCGATGATTGAACAAATGTATTCTGAAACTGAAAAGATGGTGGAAGGAATCGCAGAACAGATGGGAATTGGAGAGGCAGAACAATCTATATTTAATAAGTTCATGTCAACAGTCATGAGCGAAATGAAAGATAGAATGTCTTGGGAAAAGATGAAAGAGCCATTAATAGATGTGTATGTGAAGCACTATACACAGAAAGAAATTGATGAAATACTTGCATTTTACAAAACAGAAACGGGTCAATCTCTAATTAAAAAAATGCCTTTGGTTATGAGTGATTCAATGCAGGTATCACAGAGTATGTTCAAGGAGTTTCTACCAAGAATTATGGAGCTTGCAAAGCAAATGGGTGAAGAAGTTGAAGCCTCTAGAAAGGCAGGAGAAGAGACTGAAGCCTCTAAGAAGGCAGGCCAATAATTCGCATAAAAAATGCAACAGCGGATGCGCCGAAGGCGTCATCCTGCTGGTGTTATTTTAGGATCATTAGTCAGTCATGCTCCTGACTTCTGTATCAAGCTTATCCAACCGTTTTTTTATGACATAGCGCACATGATTGGAGAGGTCTTTTGCCGTTGGCTTCTGCTGTGGGAGGTCTTCTATTCTGATTGGATCCAGATACTCAATAATTATTCTGTTTTTTGCTTGAGAGAAGGTATGCCATGGTTGGTTCTTTCCCAGAAAGAATGGACTGCTATAGATCACCACCGGCTGCACGGCTACATTCGAGTGGATAGCAGCATGAAAGCCTGTAAAGCGAAAACGTCTGATGTCAATATTGGAGTTCGAACGCGTTCCCTCTTGGCCAGTACCGGGTTGCGGAGGGTCTGGCTTTTGTAGAGGCAGATGGCATTGGGAAAGTCGACCTGCAGAACGATGAAGTCAAGCAAAGAAGGGTGGTTGGCAACAATGATCGCCGGTTCACGTATTGGCTTGCCCCTGAAATCGAATTTAACCAGACCTAGCAGTGACAAGGTTTTTAAGTAGAAGGAGACATGTCGATGCGCCTGGAACAGCGCTTGTCGCCTCTTTTCTGCTATAGCGCCACTTTGCCTCAGAATGCCAGGCATAACAATTTTTCCAAGCCATAGTACCTGCACAGCAAACTGAACAAAGCCATATGCTGTAAATACCATCCGCCATGCAATCTGCAGGTGCTTCATTCTCTCCCCTGATCAAACGGGTGCACGTTACTGCTCACCCAGTTCCTTGCCATTGTCAAATATCAATTCCTTGTATGAATATGTGAACGCATAATAGCGGCCTTTGAATACTATCTAGAATCCGCAGTTCGTTGGAGAATTCTATGGAAAGAGAGGTTCTGTCATGACCCGTCGCAATCAGGGATTGCTGCTGTTTGCAGTGTCCGGCTATTTTGTTATTGCCGGCATCATTCTATTGCAATTGAACGGAAGAGAGTGGGTGCTAGATACACTCTCTGGGTTCGGACACTTCTTTCTTTTAGGGCTGGGAGGCGCTATCGTCGCTAATTCCACCGGCGCAGGCGGTGGTATTGTCTTTATCCCGGCCTTCTCCGCACTTGGGCTCTCTCCATCGCAGGCGCTGAGTACCAGTATTATGATCCAGTGCTTTGGTATGACAGCTGGAACCATCTCATGGTACATCAGTTTTAGGAGCAGGGCCTACATCTACCAACGATATAGGAAATTTCTGCTTAAAGGAGTTTTGACAGCGGCTCTCTTCTCAATAATTGGAGCGGTTAGTTCACAACTGTTGTTTCGCTCTGCAATCACCATTTCGATGCTGAGTCTCTTTTCTGGCTTATCGATCCTTTTCGGGCTTACTCTTCTTTTCTCCAACCGCTATACAGGACGCTACAACTATCCGAAAACTGATATTGCATTGTCTGACTATCTGCTGGTGGCCCCTGTCTGTTTTGCCGGCGGTGTCATAACCTCAGTTATCTCGATTGGTGTGGGAGAGATTCTGCTTATCCTGCTCTTTCTGAGAAGATATCCATTGCACATCTCCATCTTTGCTGCTGTATTCGTATCAGCCATTACGGTCATTGCCTGCGCGCCATACCAGATTCTTGTCGAGCAGAGTGTGGTTTGGGAGATCGTTGCTTTTGCGGCCCCTGCCGCAGTCATCGGCGGTGTTCTTGGGCGCTATTTTGCTCACTTTCTGGGGGCAAACCGGATTAAGATTTTCTGCGCAATCTGGATACTGGTAACAGGTGTTGCCATCTAGTGTGGTGCTTCATACAAATTGACGATGATAGAAGCCTGCTCAGGCCAGGAGACAAGGCGCAATGCGCAGGGAATGGCTCGCCCTTTTCAAGCATTGCAACGCAGTATCCTGGGGGAGAAGCCATTCCCGGCGGCACGCGCCTAGCGGCTAACCGCTTAGCGTCACGCTATCATCGTCAATTTGTATGAAGCACCACACTAGTATCGGAGTCAGCCTGATATTAAACTTATTAACAAGTCGTCTGATTAGTCCTTGATGCTGGAGACCTTGCCATCGGAACCGAAATTAACCTGTACCTTGTTCCACTTAGTGTTCCAGAAAAGCCAGCTCGACGACTCCAGGCTCGGCGTTTTATGGGCTGGCGGATAACCACGTGATACAATCACCGCATCTTTGCTCATACCAATTTTAACTTCACCACTGGCAATGGCGTCACGCTCAGCTTTGCTAAATTTATTGAGATCGACCTTTTGCTCGTTAAAGTGCTTGCGAGCCCACTCCTCGTTGCTTAATCCAGAGTGGCTTTTATTCTTTAGTTTGAGTGTGATGTCGGAATCTTTTAACTTGAATTTAAGCCCTCCCCAGCCATCTACGTTGGTTACTTCAACCGGAGTATTGACTGGAATCAGTGTATCTACCGCATAGTTGACCCAGGTAACCACTTTGCCTTTCAGACTATGCATGTTAACCCGGGTATAGAGCGTCTTGCCTTCAAGGTCTGATGCATGGGACACAGGGGTATATGAGGCTAATAGAAATATCAGCACAGATATCATCTGAATGAATTTTTTCATTTGATTCACTCCTTATGAGAGGAGAATATAGGAAAACATCTACACAAAGTCAATTTGAAACAATAGAGTTAGAATCAACCTAGGGGGATTTCGCTTGAATAAGGTTTTGAAACAATTCATCTTCAATGAAGTGGTGCACATCACCGACGAATCTTCGTTTTCAGACGATGACGATCTGCTGGATGCCGGGCTTGATAGCATGGGTATTATGCGCCTGGTGTTGTTTATCGAGGAAAAGTTCGGTATTACACTGCCGGATGAGGAGATTGAGCCGGAGAATATCCAGACAATCAATAAAATTGTTGCATGGATCGAACGACATAGGTAGTAAATTGAAATCTGATATGATTAATCGACCACTCAACATTGCCGACCATGCCACCCTGATGATGGATAATGAGATTCGTCGCTCAGGTTTGGCGGGTAACTTTTGTGCTATCGTATATGAGCTGGATGGTAGCCCTGATGTGGCGTTTTTGGAACAGCGGGCTGAAAGGTTCGTTGAGCATTTCCCTGAAATCGATGTTCGACTAAGGCAACAAGGTCGCCGATATCACTGGGTAGCGAATCCGGAAAAGGGCAATCTATTCTTCCACCAAACAACCGACAGCCGGGAAAATGCACTTCTTGCGGTTGAGGAGATACTTAATCGTTCAGAGGAGTGCGAAGCGGCGGTACCAGTTACTTTTCACCTGATTGAATCACCAAAAGGAATCTTTTTCCTAATTCGATGGTTTCATCCAATTTGTGATGCCAAAGGAGCCGAACTGATTATTCACCACTTCCTCAATGATGAAGAAGTGCAGCAGGGAGAGGATGCCTTTGCTCAGCTTACCTCGAAATGGAGTATCTGGAAAAAGCTTGGCATGATGTTACACGCTAAACGGCATATCAAGAGGTTGGACAGGTTATCCAGTACCCTACCAGCTATTTGTGAAACCGGGCAGGGCAGGCTGAAATTCCATACCATCAGCTTCGACGCTGAAAAAACAAAAGCAATTATAACCCGCTCCATGAAGGAGGTTGGCATGACTGGAACCTCGCTCTATTTCATCGGCTGTCTGATGCGGGCGATTGATCAAGCTGGCAGCCTCGAAAAGGAGGGATTCTGTGTTCCCTTCGCCATGAATATTCGCAAACGTAAGGCGCTATTCCCTCTTGTCGGCAATCAGGTGACATTTCTTTTTGCCCAAGCCTCCATGGAGCAGGTTCGTGATAGGTCAGCGCTCTTTAAGACGCTACGTGAGCAATATAAACAGACGGTTCGTGATGGACTCGAATACGCCATGATACCTTTGATGGAGGCGGGAAGCTGGTTATCGCTGGAAAAGTTTGGTGATATTATCCGCAATGCCCCCAAGGGAGGAGAGCGTAGTTCATTTTGGTTCTCCTATACTGGTGAGCCAGATCCGAAAGTGGTATCGGTTGCCGGAGCCCGTGTCTTAGCCATGTTTCAGCTGAGCCAGGTTACCGCGCCACCATCATTGGCTATGTTGGTTAATCAGTACAATGGTATTCTGACATTCAGCTTTAGCTACATTGCGGGTCAAATCGACCAGCAGTGGCTCAATCTGCTAATCGAGAAACTATCTGTCGAACTGAATGGGCAGGACTAGGGTGAAGGTTGTCGATAGCCTGCTTAGGCACCATATTACAACACCCGACAGAGTCGCGTTCCATGAGTCGAGCCGGGAAATCACCTATCGTGACCTGTTTATAGAGGCTGAACGAATCAGCCGGGTTCTTACCTACTACGGTGTTCGGCGCGGTGATCGTGTGGCGCTTCTGCTGCCACGAGGGATCGACTCCGTCTGCGCTATTTTCGGCACCCTCTTAACTTGCGGCTGCTATGCTCCGCTGGATATCAGCAACCCAGAAACCAGGTTATCTTACATTGTGAATGACCTGCAACCGCGCTGCATTATTGGCTTGGGAGCAAAACCTAAGTGGTGTGAAGATTTTCATGCGAAGTGGCTCGATATCAGCGATATGGCGTTTTCTCAAGGATCTTTACAACCCGATGTCGATATCGTCGCCCAATCCGATGCCGAGGATCTTGCCGCCATCCTCTATACCTCAGGCTCTACAGGAAACCCGAAGGGGGTTTGCATCAGTTGCCGGGCTATTGATTCCTTTGTCACCTGGTCGGCCGATGCATTCTGTATCTCGGCTAGCGACAGGATTGCCAGCCTGACCCCCTTTCATTTCGATCTGTCGCTATTCGACCTGTTTACCGTCATTCACTGCGGTGCCTGTACTAGCTTCATGCCCCAGACGCTGACACTGGCTCCCAAAAAACTGGTGAGCTGGCTTGAAGAGAGTAAGATCACTACCTGGTATACGGTGCCTTCCATCCTCGCATTTCTGGCCATACGCGGTGGGCTTACACCAGAAAGTCTGCCTGCCATGAAACAGATTCTCTTTGCTGGCGAAGTCTTTCCGATAAAGGCATTGACCCGACTGGCAGAAGCACTGGTGAATACTGATCTCTTTAACCTGTTTGGCCCGACTGAGACCAATGTCTGCACCTTCTGGAAAGTGGACCGCAACAGGCTCCAAGGGATGGGTGCCATACCAATAGGAACAAGCGCTGGCCAGGCCAAGCTATCAATCGGTGAGTCGGGCGAATTATTGGTCGATGGACCATGCTTGATGAGCGGATACTGGCAGGCAGGCACACTCCAGGTATTTGTGGGCAAATGGTATTGCACCGGTGACCTCGTCTCCTACAATGACCGAGGTGAACTTCTCTACCATGGACGCATGGATCGGATGATTAAGTCCTCGGGATATCGCATCGAACCGGCTGAGGTCGAAGCAATGATCGATCGCTTTGAAGGCGTGGTTGGCTCTGTGGTATTTGGCGAGGCCGATTCAATCAGCGGTAGCCGTATCGTTGCTGTTATCGCTGGTGATAGTATTGACCTTGATGCCCTCAGGCGTCATCTTAAGAGCAATCTTGCACCCTACATGCAACCCTATCGACTGGTTCAGGTGGAGGTGTTACCACGGCTGTCGAACGGAAAAATCGACCTGAAAGCTATCGAGGAAGTTAACTACTCCGCTCTAAAGGATGGAGCTTGTACAACGCAGTGACAGTTATGCTTATTTCTAACCAGCGATAGCATTGAATAAAAAGGAGGCAGCGAGACAGGCCGCCTGATGGCGGACGCTATCCCTCCCCGATCTGAAGAACGGGGTTTCTCGCGTAGAATCTGATGAAGCAATTTGTACCGGATATTGGACCTGCTCCAGATCACACTATCGGCACAGCAAAAGAGCGGCTAAAAGCATGCGGCAAGGCTGGTCTATTCGGGCATGCTGTCCCCGAATCGTTTGGAGGGCTTGGTGACGGATTCGACGCGCTTTGTCGCGACCACGAGCTGCTGGGTAACCGTACTCGGGACCCTGGCCTGATTTTGGCGATCAATGCCCATATCTGGGGCAGTATCTTTCCTTTGCTCCGCTTTGGCACCGATTCTCAGAAAGAGAGGTACCTTCCTGGCCTTGTCAGGGGAGAATTGCTTGGCGGCCACGCCATTACTGAACCGACCGCCGGCTCAGATACTGCCGCAATGCTGGCCAAGGCAATAGCCACAAAAGATGGCTTTACCTTGAATGGTTGTAAACGCTATATCACGAATACGCCGATTGCCGATTTGCTGGTGATCTACGCTAAGCTTGACGGTGCCATCACGGCATTTTTGGTGCATCACAATGACCCAGGGGCAACCTTTGCCAATGGGCCTAGCGTTGATGGCTGCGCCACAGCCAGTATGGGAGAGATCATACTTGACGATTGTCATATCCCGGCCGACCGGCTTCTTGGCAAGGCCGGTTCGGGTGGTATCTTGATCCAGTTGGCGCTTGAGCTTGAACGTGCCTTCATCTTCTCTGGTGTTGTCGGTATTATGCAGTGGCAACTTGAAAATGTCATCGATTTCGCTAGAAACCGGCGAGTAAAAGGGGGGGCTCTTTCTGACTGCCAGGTGATCAGCCATCGTATTGCCGAAATGAAGTTGCGGCTGGAGACGATTCGCCTCTGGGTTGCTCGATGCAGCGAATGTTGCGATAACAAAAAAAGGATTGCCGTCGAAAGCGCCGCCACCAAATGGTATGCTAGCGAAGGTTTCCTGAGCTCCTCGCTGGATGCGGTGCAGATTTTTGGTACCAAGGGGCTAGAGAGTGAGCATAGCTTGCTGGTTCGAGACGCGATGGCTGGTCGTCTCTTCTCTGGTAGCACAGAGATCCAGAAAAATATCATTGCAGCTATGTTGGGTGTGGGAAACTAACGCTTGTTGGTGTTTTTAAAGTAAAGTTGCGGGCCATGGACGATCTGTCAAAATCTAGGAAAATAGTTGTTCAGAGCGTTTTTAACAAAGGACGAGAGGAGCAAAATGGGTGAGGAAGTATTAATTATCGGCGGCGGCCCAGCCGGAACTGCCTGTGCCATGAACCTAATCAGGGACGGATTCCAGCCTATCATCATCGAGACTGAAACCTTTCCCAGATATCATATTGGTGAATCATTGACCACTGCGGGTGTCGAGGCACTTAGCAGGTTGGGACTGGACAAACCGCTACAGAAACTCACACCACCGCGCAAACGGGGTGTCCATATCTTTTCTAAAAGTCCGAAAAGCAGCTTCTATGTTGGTGCCGGTGATGCCTGGCAGGTGGAGCGTTCCCGTTTCGATAAGATGATGCTCGATGAGGCCGTCGATCGGGGAGCAAAGCTACTAATCGGCACAGCTAAATCAGTTGAGCGTGATGATGATGAGTGGATTGTCTCTCTGCGCAGTGACGATGGCGATAAACAGCTGAGGGCACGTTTTGTTATCGATGCTAGCGGTCAGCACCGATTTACCCAGAAGCAGGGATTGTTCGGCGAGGTGATAGAGGGTGACTATGCTAGGCAGATATCTATTTTCAGTCAGTTCGAGGGGGTTCAGCAGAGCGAAACAGATAAACACGATACCCTGATTTTTCACCGTGATAAACATGAGTGGGTCTGGATGATACCACTTAGCGAAACCGTCACCAGTATCGGTCTTGTCGTTCCCGTGGATCATTTCAAGAAGGATAAGTTGCCGATGGAAGATTTTCTTGAACAGGGCATTGCCGAATTCACTGAACCCGTGAAGCAGCGAGCACATTCGATCAGACGAGTCGATAAGGTACGCGCAATTTCAAACTACTCGTTCTCAATCGACGAATACTGCCGCGACGGCCTGTTTTGTGTTGGCGACTGCCATCGATTTATCGATCCCATCTTCTCTTTTGGCGTTCAGTTCGCTGTAGTTGAAGCAGAGTATGCCTGCAAAGCGATCACTGCCTGTGCTGCAACGAATGATCCGAGCGAATGGAAATCCAAACACCATCAATACATGAAAGTCACAACTGAGGCTCAGGATATTGTACAGGATATACTCTCCTACTTCTGGGCTCACCCATGGGGCTTCGCCAATATGGCACACCAGCGTCATCCAGAGGAGTTTCTTAATATCTTCGCAGGTAGGGTTTTTGAGTTAGAGCCAGGCGAAGGAGTGAAAAAAATGCGTGCTGTGATGGCATAAAATTGTTGCCTTACACTTCGCTATCGAATAGATTCGCAACACTAAAAAAGTATATTTAACAACCTAAAAAGAGCAGTTGGGCAGTGTGATTCGCCCAATAAGTGACCATGATTATTGAAGCTATTTTCTTTAAAATCAGGAGCTTGCTATTAGGATGAAGTAGTTAACTGATTGATTAGATTCAACAAGGAGAAGTAATTATGAAATTTCGTAGCATCATGGCGGCACTTATCGCTGGACTGATATTGGTCGCATGTGGCAGCAATGGAAGCAAGGTAAGCTCAGCCACCAACAAACCGGTTATCACTGGTAAGGTCGGTACTGTAAACGTCATTGTAGACTATGACAAAATCGTTGCTGAGCGTCATGACACTATAAAAAAGTATGAGGTTGTTTCCCGGATTGAAAATGGTGTCAAAGAGCAACTCAAAGCTCAGAATAAATACAAAAGCGGTGGTCGTGTTAATCTGAAAATTCATCTGACTGGGTTCCGGCTCAGGTCAGGATCATCCGCTTTCTGGCTAGGAGCAATGGCCGGAAAGGATTTTGCCAGCGTGAATGTTGATGTTATCCAGAACGGCAAAAAGGTAGGCAGTTACGCAACGGATGCCGCCACCATACTGGGAGGAATTGTCAAACCAGCTCCGAGTCAGAGAATCAATAGTGTATGCAAAGAGATCTCCAAGAGGATTGTGGATCAAATTTAACCTAATAAAAATCAGTTGGACAGCGTGAAGAGTGCGCTTGTGGTGGTGCAGGGCAGACGCAACGACGCCATGCGCCGCCACAAGTGCGCCATTCACGTTGTAGCATGATTCATCCAGTAGGTGACCATAACCATCGAAGCTATTTTCTTTAAAATCAGAATCCTGTTATTAGAATGGAGCGGTCAACTGATTTTTTTAGATTCAACAGGGAGTAAGTAGTTATGAAATTTCGTAGCATCATAGTGGCGTTTATCGCTGGACTGATCATGTTAGGTAGTGCTAGCAATGCAAGTGCCGCCACTGACAAACAGGTTATCACTGGTAAGGTTGGCAATGTAAAGGTCATTGTGGACTATGACAATATCGCTGCCGAGCGTCATAAAATCATAAAAAAGTATGAGGTCATTTCCCGGATTGAAAATGGTGTCAAAGATCGGCTTCAAGCATTAAAAAAATATGAGGAAGGTGGTCAAGTCAATCTAAAAATTCACCTGACTGGATTTCGACTCAGGTCAGGATCATCGGCGTTCTGGCTAGGAGCAATGGCAGGAAAGGATTTTGCCAGTGTGGATGTTGATGTTATCCAGAATGGCAAAAAGGTAGGCAGTTACTCGACGGATGCTTCCACTGTACTAGGAGGCTTTGTCAAACCGGCTCCAAGTCAGAGAGTCAATAGTGTATGCAAAGAGATCTCCAAGCGAATTGTGGATCACCTTTAACCTAAAAAGATCAGTTGGACGGTGTGAAGGGTGTGTTTGTGGTGGTACAGGGCAAGGGTCACTCCTGCACATCCATGTGCCCGCGACACGGGTGCATCCCTGCACGACGCGGAATAGCCCGCTATTCCAAGGAGTTGCAACGCCGCCATGTGCTGCCACAAGCGTGCTATTCACGCTGCCCAACTGAAGCGTTTTGAGAATAAAACTCCGTAGGCAGGACTTTACTGTAACTGCAACGCATCACAGCGGCATTCGCCTCTGCCCCATAACCCAGTGATGAAACCATACCCAATCCCGCGATAGAAATGGCCGCCCTCATCACCAACCACCGATCTCAAAGGGGATAACGGTCTCGAATCGCTCCCCGTCA
>JARRQF010000177.1:0-8056 GCA_037382065.1 Candidatus Thiodiazotropha sp.
AAAAGCCCCATCAGCCTAAGGGGAGAGACTGATGGAGCTGGGATCTTCCTGGATGGGGTTACCAGGAAGTTGGGGTCGCAAAGGGAGGAAAGCGACCCATGCCGTACGTCTTACAGTTTCATAGACTGGAGAAAAAGCGAAAAGTTCACAATCATATAACCACTATAAAAATGCGTTAATCCTAGTATGATCAACTACGGAGTCAAGCGCTATGTCTTACACCAAGTTAATGAGCCTCATCCCAATTATCCCCAATCCCCACTTCAACAAGCAGCGGTACAGCAAGCGTCTCAGCGCTCTCCATAAGATCGCACAAAACCTTCTGGGCAGTCGCTTCATACCCCTGCTCAACCTCCAGCACCAATTCATCGTGCACCTGCATTAACATCCGTACTGGGGGATTCTCCGTCTCGATCCACTTATCCACCGAGAGCATGGCTCGCTTAATGATATCTGCGGCAGTACCCTGCATCGGTGCGTTAATTGCAGTACGCTCAGCTGCCGTCCGGCGTTGATGATTTCGCGAATTAATTTCAGGCAAGTAGAGACGCCGACCAAGTAGCGTTTCCACATAGCCCTGCTTATGTGCCTGATCGCGTATTTTATCCATAAACTCCGCCACACCGGGATAGCGTTGGAAGTAGAGATCCACATATTCTTGGGCAGCCTTTCTCTCAATGCCTAATTGTCGCGCCAAACCAAATGCGGACATACCATAGATCAGACCAAAATTAATCGCCTTTGCCGAACGCCGCTGATCGCCACTCACCAAATCCAGGTCAACGCCAAAAACCTCGGCAGCAGTAGCGCTGTGAATATCTTTCCCTTCCGAAAAAGCCTTCAGCAATCCCTTATCTTGTGAAAGATGAGCCATGATACGCAGCTCTATTTGTGAATAATCCGCCGCCAACATCTTCCAGCCCTGCTGCGGGACAAAGGCCTGGCGTATACGCCGTCCCTCTTCTCTGCGAACCGGGATGTTTTGCAGATTAGGTTCTGAGGAGGAGAGCCGTCCTGTAGCCGCTACAGCCTGATGGTAGGAGGTGTGAACCCGTCCAGTATCGGCGTTCACCATCTCTGGCAATTTATCGGTATAGGTCGACTTTAACTTTGCCAGCCCCCGGTGTTCAAGAATAACTGCTGGTAAATCATGGCCCTGATCCGCTAACTCCACCAATACCGATTCTGCGGTTGAAGGCACCCCCTTTGGTGTCTTACTAATCACCGGCAGTTGCAGCTCGTTAAAGAAGATCTCACCAATCTGTTTTGGAGAGCCCAGATTAAATGAGTGTCCAGCAATCTCATAGGCACGCTGCTCAAGCGCATGCATCTGCTTTGCAAAGGCATCACTTTGCGCCCGCAACATCTCGCAATTCACGCTGATCCCGTTACGCTCAATACGTGACAACACAGGTATCAGAGCCACTTCAAGATCCGTGAATAACTTTGTAAGTAAAGGCTCACTCTCAAATTTTGACCAGAGTTTCTGGTGAAGTTTTAGGGTGACATCCGCATCCTCTGCGGCATAAGGTGCCGCCTGTTCAAGGTCGACCTGATTGAAGGTTAACTGCTTCTTGCCTTTGCCCGCGACATCCTCAAAATGGATCGTGGTGTGGTTAAGATATTTCGCCGCCAGAGAGTCCATATCATGGCGAGTTGCCGTAGAATCGAGTACGTAGGACTCCAGCATGGTGTCGTAGGCGACTCCCTGCAACTGAATGCCATAGCGCGCCAGTACACTCATGTCATACTTCAGGTTCTGTCCCACCTTCTTTAGTCTGGGATCTTCCAACAGCGGTTTTAGCTTCTCTAACACCCAGTCAAGGGGTAACTGCTCAGGCGCTCCAGGATAATCATGAGCTACTGGAACATAAGCCGCCTCACCTGGCTGAATAGCGAAGGACAACCCAACCAGCTCGGCACTCATATAATCGAGGCTGGTTGTTTCAGTATCCACTGCGAATAGCTCGCTCTGTTTCAATCGCGCCAGCCAGTTAAGAAAATCCTCCTCGGTAAACAGCGTCTGATAGTCCGCCTCCCATACAGGAGCGGCATCGGCCATACTCACCTGCTCACCGTTATCTTCGAGGCTCTCCAGTAAACGCGAAGACTCCATACGCTGAAAGTGTTCACGCAAAAGCGGGATGTCCTTTTCGCCAGTGACATAGTCACTTGGCCCCTTATCCAAAGCCACATCCAGTTTAATGGTTGCCAGCTTGTGAGCCATCGGTAGCTGCTCAAGAGTGGCACGTAAGCTTTCACCGATTTTGCCACCAATCTCATCGGCATGGGCAATCAGATTATCTAGGGTGTCATAAGCTTTGAGCCACTTCGCCGCTGTCTTAGGTCCACATTTCGGGACTCCCGGTATGTTATCCGAGCTATCTCCTACCAATGCCAGATAATCGATAATCTGATCTGGCCTGACCGAAAATTTTTCCATGACACCCTGCTCATCCAGAGTGGTATCAGACATGGTATTGACCAGGCTGATGTGCTGATTAACCAGTTGGGCCATATCCTTGTCGCCTGTGGAGATCACCGTTTTCCAGCCCTGCTCTGCTGCCTGTACAGCTAGGGTACCAATCACATCGTCAGCTTCCACCCCAGGCACCATGACCAGGGGCAACCCCATCGCCTTGATAATCTCGTGCAATGGCTCAATCTGGCAACGCAGATCTTCGGGCATGGGTGGCCGATTGGCCTTGTATTCTGGGTATATCTCATTTCTGAAACTACCACCTGGTGCATCGAAGACAACCACCATGTTATCTGGCTGAAAATCATTGATCAAACGGCGCAACATATTAAGAACACCAACAATAGCGCCGGTTGCTTCGCCATGAGAATTACTGAGATCTGGCAACGCATGGTATGCGCGAAATAGATAAGAAGAGCCATCAACCAGTATGAAGGGGGGGTTATCAGACATAAGCAGCAGAATTTCCATAAAAAAGTTTTTTGACATGGTAGCTGAAAAGATGACTATTTGTCGCTACCAAAAAGATAATCCTAAACAATCGGTTAACCGCCCCATTCTAATCATAAGTTACTGATTTTAAATAAAATAGATTCGATAGTTATGGTCACCTATTGGGTGAATTATGCTAGCACGCTATCCAACTGATCTTATTAGGATAATTCAATACATCCTAATACCTTAGTGTTTTTCTTGGTTTTAAGCGAAATCTGATCTATTCTTCTATTTATGGGATCCATAAGATCCCAATCATTACAAAAATGAAGCCTAGCTATAGTACCACTGGAGAATAAGTATGCCCGAGATGAACCCCATGGCTGTGGAAAACAGCAAAATCCCAAAGAATTTTGATGAATGGACCGAAGAGCAAGCCATTAAACTCGCTGCTGAAGAAAAGATTGAACTCACAGAGGCACACTGGGAAATGATTCGCTTTTTACGTCAGCACTGTGAACAGAAGGGTGCTACTTGCAGTGCCAGGCTGGTGTTGAAAGCCATGACTAATCAGGTTAAAGATAAAGGTGGCAAGAAATATCTCTACACCCTGTTTCCAAGAGGACCTGTTGTTCAGGCAAGTAAGATTGCCGGCATACCGTTACCACCTTACTCTCTGGATCTATCATTCGGTAGTGTACACTAACCAGAATAGTTCACTCTCGACACCCTCCCCTCCCTAAAAAGGGTGTCGCAAAAGTCGTAGGGTGGGGGCCTGCCCCACCCTTAAACCTAAAAAATCAGTTAACCGCTCCCTTCTAATAACAGATTTCTGATTTTAAAGAAAATAGCTTCGATGGTTATGGTCACCTACTGGGTGAAGCACGCTGCCCAACTGATCTTTTTAGATTAAAGAGTAAAATGTGCTGTAACTTGCGCTCTTTTGTGCTCAAAATCTATTTGAGAATAGTCGCGCATGCTTTTACAACAACCGCTCTAGGGAGCTGGGATCTCAATTACACCAGCGTGCAATGTCCGCTTTAAGTTTCTTCATGTGGCGTTGCCTCTCCTCATCGCTATAAAAAACACGCGTACCATCCTTATTCAACCCATAGATGCCCGAAGCCCGGCTATGTGAATTGTAACGATCCTTTGCTAGCACACATTTTCTTTTGCGTTGTTTACGTGCTTCTTGCTGCTTTGTTTTAGCCTCTTTCTTTTTGGCTCGATCCTCCTCATAGACCTCCAACAGACGCCTCCTCTTTTCGGCATGTTGCTGGGAAGTTTCACTGGGTGACCCTTCAACTGGGGTCGATTTTATCTTCACCTCAGTTGAAGACTCCGCCACCGGACGGTCGCTGAAATGGACCTGGCCTTTCTCATCTATCCATTTATAGACATCAGCCTCAACCTCAATAACCATTAGAAACAGCAAAAACAATATAAGCCATTGTGATGGTATTGCTAACATTGATCCGATAGAGGACGTGGTTCGACTTTCCAAGGTAATCACCATTAAATTCTAATTTGGCTATTCTTCGGTATAGCCTAACAAAATGTACAGATTTCGGCAGTTTTGAATAAAAAAAGGGCACCAATTGGTGCCCTAAAAGGTATTAACCAGCCGATCCATAAGATCGACCGGTTTTGGCTTAGAGGTTATAGCCCCGCTCGTCGTGGAGAGCAATATCCAGACCTTCGGTCTCCTGCTCTTCAGTAACCCGCAGTCCAATGACTACATCGACGACCTTCAGCAGTATCAAGGAGACTATAGCGGTGTAGACCATGGTTGCGCCAACACCGATAAACTGCTTGCTGACCTGTGCACTAATGCTCACCCCTTCGGCCAAGCCAACGCCACCCAGGCTGGCGTCGGCAAAAACACCTGTCAGAATGGCACCGATGATACCGCCAACAGCATGCACACCAAAAGCATCGAGAGAGTCATCATAACCGAATATCTTCTTTAGCTTAGTCGCAGCAAAGAAGCAGCCTATGCCTGCAGCAGCACCGATGGCAATCGCGCCCATGGGACCCGCTGTACCAGATGCAGGGGTGATGGCTACCAAGCCGGAGACAGCTCCGGAAGCGATACCCAACACGCTTGGTTTACCGTGGGCAACCCACTCTGCAAACATCCAAGCCAGGGCCGCCATAGCGGTGGCAATCTGGGTAACGGCCATCGCCATACCAGCGGTGCCATCAGCAGCCAACTCTGAGCCAGCGTTGAAACCGAACCAACCAACCCACAGCATAGAGGCGCCGATCAGGGTATAGCCTAGGTTATGCGGGGGCATCATGGTGCCAGGATAGCCTTTGCGCTTGCCCAATACCAGAGCCGCAACCAGACCAGCGACACCCGCGTTAATGTGAACCACAGTACCACCAGCGAAGTCGAGCACGCCCATATTTCCGAGCCAGCCGCCGCCCCATACCCAATGGCAGATCGGTGCGTAGACCACCAGTAGCCAGATAGCCATGAACCATAACATAGCCGAGAACTTCATACGCTCGGCGAAGGCACCAACGATCAGCGCCGGCGTGATGATGGCGAAGGTCATCTGGAAGGTCATGAAGACCGTCTCGGGGATGGTGCCGCTGAGAGAGTCAGCTGTTACACCGGCCAGGAAGAGCTTGCTCAACCCACCGTAGTAGTCGGTGCCTTCCGTGAAAGCGATACTATAACCAGCGATAACCCAGAGTATGGTCATCAGGCCGGTGATAGCGAAACACTGCATTAACACCGACAGCACGTTCTTGGACCGTACCATACCAGCGTAGAAAAGCGCCAACCCAGGGATGGTCATAAAGAGTACCAACACCGTTGACGTTAGCATCCAAGCAGTATCGCCACTGTTTAAGGTTGGTGCATCATCCGCCAGCACCAGGGTCGGCAAGAGGCCGATGGCGGCGGTAAAAGCCACCGATATGATCTTTCGTAAAGGGGTATACATCAGTTTATTCCTCCAGGGCCTCAAAGTGCTTCAGAACCGGTTTCGCCTGTACGCACACGGACAACCTGTTCTAGTGAGGTGACAAAGATTTTGCCATCGCCTATCTTTCCAGTCTTAGCAGCATTCGAAATCGCCTCGACCACCTGCTCGACAATCTCATCATCCACCGCAATCTCAACTTTAATCTTGGGTAGAAAGTCAACCACATACTCGGCACCACGGTAGAGTTCGGTATGTCCTTTTTGACGCCCAAACCCCTTCACTTCAGTAACCGTAATACCGGCAACGCCCACGTCCGACAGTGCTTCTCGGACATCATCAAGCTTAAAAGGCTTAATGATTGCAGAAATCATTTTCATGCTTTTGCTCCTTAGTGACATAGTCCGCCTCATCTTGTAGGCGGACAGTTAATTCAGTAGAAATAAGATGCTTAGAACTCTTTTGCCCAGGAGACAAAGAAGCGTATATTCGAATCTTCAGCCACCACATCTGTACCATCCTCTAGTTTGAGATCATCCATATTGGTATCTGAAAGACTTAAGGTCACATCACCAAACTCACCCGCCGATTTGCTTAGGTCGATTTGGTAGTGAGTAAAACTATCCATGTCATCTTTGCCATCACCGGCTGGATCGACATATCCAACCGTCAGACCGATTGCGAAATCCTGGGGAAGATCATAGTTACCACCTAGATAGTAATAACGATCTGATTTAACCGCCTCAACAGCATCTTCAGCAGTGATAACATAGGCAAGACCAGCAGAGAGAAATTTCCAACTACCATTGAGGTACACCTCGCCGAAGTTAGAATCAGCATCAGTGGTATAGGAGTAGTAGATCAGCCCCCCATCGTAACCAAAATCACCCAATTCACCTTTGTAACCACCATAGAGGTCCATCTCATAAGAATCCCAAGCATCGGCGATCCAGGTTCCTGCATAAATACCCATATCAGAAGACCAATCCAAGCCACCTGAAAACGAAGTGCTATTAGCTGACTGAGTCATACCGCGCCAGACGTAGTTACTGGTAACACCAATATTGGTAGTAATTTCAGCAGTGGCCATGGACGACAGCCCAAGCATTGCAACACCACAAGCCAGTGTGAATTTATTCATCTTCATGGTTTAAATCCTCAATGAATTAATCAAGACAAGGTTAAAAGTATGTTTCAATAACATGACAAGTTTAGTAGATAGTGTGTTTCCTTAAACAGACTTCGTGCCAACCATCGTATGCCACTGTTTAATAAGTAAATTATTATAAATTTCCAAAGGATACAGTCTGCTAAGAAATATCCCGTGCTTTATTTAGAATCAAAAATACCCCCATGCACCGCATTAACGCACCGCTTTGGTGCGCATTTAGCGATTTGAGATAGGGATTACAATGGCGTATCGCAATAACCACAAACATACCAACTGTTGTAAAAAACATACACCCCTCTTCAAGCATCTCTGGACAACCGATCCAACACTGGCTATTGTCTGATCCTTAGTTCCGCGATTGACTGCTCCATAGATATAAATCAAGATTCTGCGGTTGACCGCAAATTTCTAATGTAAGGTAATGAAATGATTGATCAATTAATGAGATTCACCCTCACCTATTGGGTGAATCACGCCACAAGGCGAATGGCATGCTTGTGGTGGCACCGGATGTGCGAAAGTGCCCCTTACTCTGTACCACCACTAGCCCAAACTTACCCTTTCCAATGGCGGACTCTAGGATGATCGATACAAAGCTGATTGATGAGCTTGCTGAAAAACTCTCTGCCAGTCTGCCAGGATCTATTCAGGCCCTGCATAGCGATGTTATGAAAAATCTTCGCGCCGGCCTGGAGTCTGGCCTGGCCAAACTGGATTTAGTGACCCGTGAGGAGTTTGAGGTTCAGGCAGCTGTGTTATCCCGCACACGGGAGAAACTGACACGCTTGGAACAGCAAGTAAAAGCACTGGAAGAACAGCAAAACTAATGGCGTAAACGAAACTAGTGTGGTGCTTCATACAAATTGACGATGATAGCGTGACGCTAAGCGGTTAGCCGCTAGGCACGTGCCGCCGGGATTGGCTTCTCCCTTTCCAAGGCGCGCAACAACGCGGATGACCGCTTAGCGTCTCGCCCGAAGGGAAGCCTGCTCAGGCCAGGATACTGCGTTGCAATGCTTGAACCTAAAAAAATCAGTT
>JARRQF010000178.1:0-8029 GCA_037382065.1 Candidatus Thiodiazotropha sp.
CTGCCCAACTGATCTTTTTAGGTTGAAAAGGGCGAGCCATTCCCTGCGCATTGCGCCTTGTCTCCTGGCCTGAGCAGGCTTCTATCATCGTCAATTTGTATGAAGCACCACACTAGGTTTAGAGTTAAGGATGGACTGAATTGATCATGACTTTGATTGTTTCCGATTGTCCGGGGCTGACGGGCTTGATTTCGCCCTCCAGATCACCTGATTGGGCGGTTGGGCTACCAGATAGTGAGACCCTCGCGCCGACGGTTACTTTATCGAATCCCGAGAGTTTCATTTGTGGCATCATGGCCATACTATCGTCAAGACGAATAGATAGGGGGAGGTCACTGACCTTTTTTCTGACTGCTGCCAGTGGCATCGGTGGACCGCTCACTGCTTTGGCATAGATAAAGAGTAGATCATCTGGTTTAGCCTTCGCTTGTAATTCAGGTGACAGAGCGATTTCAACCTGAAGTGATTTTGACGCTGCTCCTGACAGTGGCTTGGTGGCAGGTTTATTGGTCTTGACGATACTCGGCAATGGCGCCTCTTCTGGAGGAAGGCCCAACTGTTGACGGGCGTCATCAATCGCTTTATTAATCGATTCAAGCTCGGTACTTTGGGGATTAAGTTGTCCTTGAAGTGATTTCCAACGCTCAATGGCTGTCTTAAACTGGGATGATTGGTACGCTAGAATGCCTGACAGCCACAATGCATTTGGATTGTTAGGTTCTAATTTATAAGCCTTTTCTACCATTGGCGCTGCCTGGCCTGTAAAATTATTACCATTAGTGGCTGCAATGGCTTCGGCATAGGCGAGTAGCAATCCTACATTCTGCTCATCGATCTTCATCGCACGCTGGTAGGCATTAATAGCCGCTTCATAGTTATTTAATGCGATGTAACTACGTCCCAGCATAATCCAACCTTGTAGATTATCTGGATTCTGCTCAAGTTTTTCAGCCAGTTTTTTGACCAATTCTTCCATAGGCGGCATGTTTTCCATACCTTTGCCTGTCTGGTGGGCCGCTGTTTGCTGTGTTGCAGAGTGCGTTGGCTGTTGAGCGAGAAGTGTTATGATTTGTGGAGAACCCAGGAGCTGATAGATGGTGATGGCGGCAATTGGGATGAGTAAAGCAGTAGCGGCCATGATGGGACTGCTTGCCTTGCTTTCTGGCGTTTTGATTTCTGAGGAAATGTCCCTAAGCAACTCTTTTTCCAGATCTTTACGTGCCGCCTCATAACGTTCTTTATCAAGAATGCCAGATTCGAGGTCACTATCCAGTTCTGCTAACTGCTGCTTGATAATAGCCAGGTTGAGTTCATCGGATGTAATACTTTTTGATACCTCCGTACGCAGTAATGGTAAGCCAACAAAGGCCATTGCCAGGACAATCAGCCCAGCAGATATTATCCAGAATAGAGTCATTGTTTCGCGTCTCTTTGATCGGGCGACGGTTTTAGGAGGCTTTCGAGTCTCTGTTTTTCTTCTTCGGAGAGTTCTGTTTCATGACTCAAACTTTTACGTCTGATAATACGGAACAGCACTAGGCCGCCGATTAGAAAAATAATCAGTGGGCCAAACCAGATTGGGTAGGTCGTCGGTTTGATGGGGGGGTTATAGAGAACAAAATCGCCATATCGGCTCACCATAAAACTGATGATCTCATCCTTACCCTGGCCAGCCTTCATCATATCGTAGATTTCATTTCTTAAATCCACTGCAAGTTCAGCATTCGATCCAGCCAGAGACTCATTTTGACATACCAGACAGCGCATCTCTTCAATGATGCTCCGAAATTCATCATGCTTGCTGGGCTCTTCGAAGGTATATTCGGCTAAAGTCGCTGCACTCAATGGGGCTAGAGAGCAGAGCATAAGTAGGGTCAGAAACAGGGTGCGCACTAACATTATCCGTTGCCTTTTAATTCATTAATAATTGGCAATAGCTTTTTATTAAATAGGGACATGGTGACTGGGCCTGCATATTTGTACTGGATAATGCCTTTGCTATCCACCACAAAGGTCTCAGGGGCGCCGTATACGCCCAGATCAATGGCCGTGCGGCCCTTTTTATCGAAGAGATTGATTGAGTAGGGGTTGCCTAACTGCTGTAACCAGGCTTGTGCCTTATTGCGCTCATCCTTCCAGTTGAGACCGATAATCTCTACCTTACTAGTGCGAGCCAATCGCACCAGGGTCTGGTGTTCTGCTCGACAGGAGACACACCAGGTCGCCCACACATTCAGCAGGTAGACTCTACCCAACAGATTCTTGTTACTGACTAGGGTTTCGGCGTTTTCCACCGTAGGCAGAGAGAATTCAGGCACTGATTTACCAATCAGTGGTGAAGGTATCTCCCGTGGATTCATACCTAAGCCCTTGAATAGAAAGGCCGCAATTACTGCAAAGACCAGCAGAGGCACAGAATAACGCAGATATCGATTCATCTAAAAAATCATCTCCCAGAAACAGCAGGCACGCCAGTAGCACTATTGACCGCTTCAGTTGAACGAAAACGGGCCGTGCGGTAGCGGCGATCAGATATGGCCAGAATGCCTCCCAATGCCATCAAGACGCCTCCCAGCCAGATCCAGCGAACATAAGGTTTGTAATAGAGGCGCAGACTCCATTCACCATTACCCAGAGGTTCGCCGAGTGAGACATACAAATCACGGGTAAACCCCCAGTCAATGGCAGCTTCGGTCATGGGCATGGTTTGCACGAAATAGGCGCGCTTTTCAGGTTCGAGCGTGGTGAAATGCTTACCATTCCGAGAGACCTGAAAACGGCCGCGATTGGCATTATAGTTAGGCCCGGGGATTTGCTTTACTCCCTCAAAGGTAAATTCATAGTCAGCAATCTGACTGACATCTCCGGGACCCATGCGAACATCATTTTCCATGCCAAAACTACTGACCAGGGTGACACCTACAATAAACATGGCAACTCCCATGTGCGCGAGGATCATGCCGTAGTAGCTGCGGCCTTTGGTTTTAAAATCATTCCAGAAGCCCTGAAATCCGGGTTTGTTCTTCAGGCGGTCTCTGATATTGACAAGATGTGAGGTGGCAATCCAGAGAGCCAGCCCCATACCAAGGCCAACAAGCCAGTTGCCTCCCGAGAACATTGGCAGAAGAGCGAGCAGGCCAAATAGCAGGCTGATAACAAAGGCGACTCTAAGCTGTTTAACCAGTTGAGTGGGTTCGGTATGTTTCCATCTGGATAGAGACCCTATCCCCATCAGCAACGCCAGAAAGGGCATTGTGAGAAGGAACATTTTATTAAACCAGGGAAATCCCACTGAAATTTTGCCGAGCTCCAGGGCATCATAAATGAGTGGTGCCAGGGTACCAAGCAGTACCAGAGAAGCGAATACAGAGAGCAGTAGATTATTGCCCAATAAGAAGGTCTCACGGGAGATTAGGTCAAAACGGCCACCACTGGAAATGTAGGGGGCTCGCCAAGTATATAAAAGAAGCGAACCACCAATCACAATGAATAGAAAGATCAGGATGAAGACGCCTCTGGCTGGATCAGAGGCAAAAGAGTGGACTGAGGTTAGCACGCCTGAACGGACTAAAAAGGTACCAAGCAGGCTGAGTGAGAAGGCCGATATGGCAAGCAGCACTGTCCAGCTTTTGAATGCGCCACGTTTTTCTGTCACGGCGAGTGAGTGGATTAAGGCGGTGCCAACCAACCAAGGCATAAAGGAGGCGTTTTCAACCGGATCCCAGAACCACCAGCCTCCCCAGCCTAATTCATAGTAGGCCCACCAACTACCAAGGACGATGCCTAGGGTCAGAAATACCCAGGCTACTGTTGTCCAGGGGCGCGACCAGCGGGCCCACGAGGCGTCTAGGCGGCCCCCGAGCAGGGCGGCGATGGCGAAGGCAAAGGCAACTGAGAATCCGACATAGCCCATATAAAGCATAGGTGGGTGAAAGGCCAGTCCAGGATCTTGAAGCATGGGGTTTAACTCACCACCTTGACTGGGCACCGGAAAAGTTCTGTCAAAAGGGTTCGAGGTGAGAAGCATGAAAAGCAGAAAGCCAATGCTAATCATTCCCATCACTGAAAGAACGCGCGATACCATCTCAAGCGGTAGCTTGCGGCTAAATGCCGCGATGGCCACCCCCCAGCTGGCAAGCAGAAAGGCCCACAGAAGCAGCGATCCCTCATGGGCTCCCCAAACAGCAGAAATCTTGTAAAGGGTAGGCAGCTTGGTATTGCCGTGCTGAGCAACGTAAATGACAGAAAAGTCATCGCTGAGGAAGGCATTTGTTAGGATCACCATGCAGATGGCTAAGAATACAAACTGCCCGGCTGCAAGGGAGCGAGATGCCGCCATCCATGTGGCTCTTTGAGTATAGGAGCCGACGAGTGGCACGATGGACTGGGTTACCGCCAGGCATAGCGCCAGAATAAGTGCAAAATGGCCTATTTCAGGAATCATTGGATACTTGCTTGTGGTTGGGAGTTTTCAATACCGTCATCATGGGCTGTTTTCAGCGAATCAGCGACCTCTGGAGGCATATAGTTTTCATCATGTTTCGCCAATACCTCGCTGGCGATAAAGATGCCTTCCTGGTTGAGCTGTCCCATTGCAACGATGCCTTGGCCCTCACGAAACAGGTCGGGGAGTATGCCGGTATATTCCACCGTTACCGTTTTAGCATTATCAGTTACAGCGAAGGCAGTCGTAAGGCCATCAGGTTTACGTTTGACACTACCTGTTGGAACGAGTCCACCAATACGGAATGGGTGCGCTGTCGGAGCCTTGCCTTCCACCACTTCAGATGGAGAGAAGAAGAACATCAGGTTTTCATCGAATGCGTTCAGTGCCAGCCAGGCTGCCACACCAATACCAGCAACCATGAGACCGATTAGGGTGAGTCGTTTTTTGCGGATAGGGTTCATTTCTGTTGTTTCCTGGCCCGGCGAATTTTTCGGGCGATATCAGTTAAAGCACGTCTTTTATGGACGATGGGCGCGACGATGTTGGCTACCAGGATAATTAAAGTCAGGATAAAGGAGGGCCAGACATAGATGGCATAACCACCCATTGCGAAAAAATCACTCATTTCGCCTCCTGCTCCACCATTTCCTGTACCCAGCGACTATTTCTTTCACGATCAACGATTTCAGCGCGCGCCTGCATTAAGACCACAGCACCATAGTAAAGTTTAAACGAGATAGCCATTGTAAGCAGTGGTATCAGCATACTTATATCTATGGAAGGTTTGTCGAATTTCATGACAGAGGCAGATTGATGCAGGGTATTCCACCATTCGACGGAATAGTGAATGATCGGGATATTGACGACCCCGACCAGTGCGAGAATGGAAACTGCACGTGCAGCTACCCGTTTGTCTTCAATGGCACTATGTAGAGCGATAATGCCGAGATAGAGAAACAGTAGCAGTAGTTCCGCCGTTAGGCGTGCATCCCAGACCCACCAAGCTCCCCACATAGGTTTGCCCCAAAGTGAACCCGTTACCAGCGCAAGAAAGGTGAATGATGCCCCCACAGTGGCGCTGCTGATGACTAGAATTTCAGTTATTTTGATTCGCCAAACAAGGCTGATCAACCCAGAAACGGCCATCACCACATAGATGAACATGGACATCCAGGCGGCAGGTACATGGATATACATGATGCGGTAACTTTCGCCCTGTTGGTAGTCGGTGGGGGCAACGAACAGGCCATAGTAGAGGCCAATGAGCAGACTGATCAGAAAGCTAACCATGAACCAAGGGATCAGCTTTCCTGCCATATTGTAGAAATAGCGGGGTGAACCCATTTGATGAAAAAAATGTATGATCATAATTAACTCAGACTGATTCTCAAAGAAGCGGCGGTGGCAGCTGGTGCCAACACCAGGGAGCCGACCAGCATGGCGGAAAGAATGGACAGTTGGGCTGTCGTCGGTATGCCAACAATCGATGTTTTGACCGCATCGGTGGCAAAGATTAAGACCGGGACATAGAGCGGTAGCACCAATAAGGACAGAATTACACCACCACGCCTTAAACCTACCGTCAGTGCCACGCCCACCGATCCAATCAGACTCAGCACCGGCGTGCCGAGTAGTAGGGTTAACATCAGGGTGGGTATCGCCGAGCCTGGGATATTCAAAAGTGCTGCTAGCAGTGGAGCGATAAGAAACAGGGGGAGTCCGGTGATTAGCCAGTGGGCCAGTATTTTTGCTAACACCAATATCGAAATAGGGTGTGCACTGAGCATAAATTGCTCCAAAGTGCCATCATCAAAGTCTGAGCGAAACATGCTATCCAGTGAGAGTAGCGAAGCCAGCAATGCCGCGACCCAGACAACACCAGGGCCAACAGCCTCGATTAGTTTCGCGTCATTGCTGATACCAAGGGGAAACATGGCCGTCACCAAGACAAAAAACAGCATCGGATTGACCAGTTCCGAACGTCGCCGATAGGCCAGGAGAAGATCCCGCTTCAGTAGCAGACTAAAGGCACTGGTGAGAGAGAGTGTGCTCATCGTTTAGAGAGATTGATTCGTACCAGTTCGACATCATCCTTGAAGCCAATCCGGTGGTGAGTGGTCATGGCCGCCATGCCACCTCGTTTGAGATGTTCCTCGAACAGACGTTCCATATGCTCTATGCCTTTGCGATCGAGAGAGGTGAAGGGTTCATCAAGTATCCATAGTTTTGCATCAGTAACCAGAAGACGGGCGATAGCGAGTCTACGTTGCTGACCAGCCGAAAGATTTCGCGTTGGGATATCTTCAAATCCATACAGACCTACTTGATCCAATGCTTGTTCTAGGTCGATATCTTCCCTGGCTTTTCCGAGACCTCGTGCGATGCGTAAATTTTCTAGTGGTGTGAGATCAAGTTTTGAGCCGTCTTTATGACCTAAATAGGCAATATGCTCATGAAATTCAGAGCCCAGGTGAAATATATCGGTACCTTCCCAAAGTAGCTCTCCCGATTCGGGGAGTCGAATGCCGCAGAGAATACGTAGCAATGATGTCTTGCCGCTGCCATTACGACCCTCAAGCACGAGTGCTTGGCCTGGGGTGATGGTAAAGTCAAGTGCCTCAAAGAGCAGTCGATCATCGCGGATACAGGCCAATGATCTGGCTTCAAAAGTCGCGATTTGTTTGGTTGAAGATATGGCTGCCACAGATCTATGTCGTTTTATCTATTGAACTATTTGTCAGATGAATAAAGTCAGGTATTGTTAAGCAGTGCAACCATACCCGATCACAGGTAGCTGCCTCAACTAAAAACGTCAAGTATAGATGATCTCATAAAATAGCATTTTAATTTATGCTTGGGATTATGTCCCCAAATACTGACACTCACATCTCTAAAATGCTTCACCAAAAGGTTATTATCAGCCAGAAATAGCTATTAGGTCACGAAATAGCTGCTTGTAGTGTCGCTAATTCTGGCATGTTAAGAAGGGATTTGGATGGGAAAACAGCAACAGACTAATAGATCAGGTTGCCTGAGGAGCCTTGAGAATGACCTGTTCTTGTTCAAAGCTCTGGAGGTTGGGGGTGCGTTCAGCAATGCTGGATGTCTGCCAATAGAGTGTCACACAGAAAGCAAAAGCCAGTAAAAACAAAAATTTCACCAGTTATCCCCCTAGAACTAGTATGGCGGTGAAATGGAATGCCTTTCTTAAGGCAATGATTATACTTAAAGGAATATATAGTATTAATCCTAACTCTGCTAGGCTATGGATTATCTGATTATTGATCTATATCACTTAAATTCTGGGTTGAGACTGTTTTGGGGTGTATAAATATCATTTCGGCTTCGATCTTGATGTGGTAAGTGCCTATTGACTCCGTGGCAGGGTCTTCCAAAGGCTCTCCTGTTTTAAGGCTAAAGCGGCTGCCGTGGAGTGAGCATTTGATATTCTCCCCTTGAATGCAGCCTAGTGTGGTGCTTCATACAAATTGACGATGATAGAAGCCTGCTCAGGCCAGGAGACAAGGCGCAATGCGCAGGGAATGGCTCGCCCTTTTCAAGCATTGCAACGCAGTATCCTGG
>JARRQF010000179.1:0-7995 GCA_037382065.1 Candidatus Thiodiazotropha sp.
CATCCGCGTTGTTGCGCGCCTTGGAAAGGGAGAAGCCATTCCCGGCGGCACGCGCCTAGCGGCTAACCGCTTAGCGTCACGCTATCATCGTCAATTTGTATGAAGCACCACACTAGCAATGGACAATAATGAATAATCTTTCTATTTGTAATAATTATGTCTGAAATCCATCACGCACTGATTCTTAATCTTCATCAACCTGCGGGTAATTTATGGGAGCTTCATGCTAACGGTTGGGAAGCTCGTGAAATTCTCTATGCACTAGATCGAATGCCGCGCTCTCTATGGGATTTTGAGGATATTGGGAAGGTTCATCTATCACTTTCTGGAACCCTACTAGAAACCCTAGCCAATCCAGATTTCCAAAAGCATTTTTATGGTGTTGTTGATTGTGGATCACTACTTTGGCACTTGCAGAACCTATCAATATTTAGAATACTTGGTACCGGCTACTATCATCCTGTATTGCCTCTCATTCCACCTGCCGATCAAGCCCATCAGTTAAAGCGCTGGAGAGGCATGGCAGAACATATCTTTAATCGAAATAAATTCGAAGGTTTCTGGCCGCCAGAAATGGGTTTTAGCATGGAGTTGATCCCTCTGATAAAACAGTTAGGTTATCGATATGTGCTTGTTGATAGTTATCATGTGGAACCAGTATCACCAATGTCATGGTCTGAGCTACGTTATCAGCCGCATATTGCTCGTTATAATGATGAAGAAATCATAGTTATTATTCGTGATCGAGAGCTTTCTAATGCTCAAGAGTCCGGTATGGATATTCATTGGTTTGAGGAGGAAGTTAAACATCGTACAAAATGGTGTGATTTTATTCCTCTTGTTACTACTGCCACAGATGGTGACAATGGTGGCTGGTTCAGGAATCCAGTACTTGATGCAAATTTTTGGGGATTTTATCAGCAACTACTAATGAGAAGAAGGTCTAAATTAACTAAAATAACCCCCTGTTTTATCGATGATTATCTTGATCGTTTTGGTGCTACTGGAGAGGTTTATGTTCATACTGGAGCATGGAACACTGGCTGGCATAATGGAAAGAACTTTACCCAATGGACAGGTTCTCAAGCACAAAAAGACGTCTTGAAAAGAATGCAGCAAACCAGCAAGGAGCTTCAACAAATAACTCTATTACTTGACAAGCAACACGGTTCTCAAACAGATATGCAATATCATATCGAAGAGGCTAGGTGGCATCTACTACGCTCTCAAACCAGCTGCAATATCTTTTGGGGCGAAGCTTGGGTACCATGTGCTCACAAAGATCTGGAGAGCTGTTGGTCTTCACTAAATCATGTGAAATCACATTTAGAATTATCATCAAGTCCTATTAAGGTAGAGTAACGAATATGTATATCGTTATGGTTTCCTCAGAATGCGCTCCTGTTGCCAAAGTAGGTGGGTTAGGTGATGTTGTCTATGGTCTTAGCAGAGAATTAGAAATTCGAGGTAATTCTGTTGAGATCATTCTTCCGAAATATGATTGTATGAGATATGAACATATATTTGGCCTTCAAATCTGCTATGAGGACCTATGGGTTCCCTGGTTTAATTATCATATTCGATGCTCGGTATGGTTCGGCTTTGTACATGGTCGTAAGTGTTTCTTTATTGAGCCTCATTCAAACGATCATTTTTTTGAACGTGGAAGTTTTTATGGCTTCCCTGATGAACATTTGCGTTTTGCATTTTTTTCGAAGGCTGCCTTAGAGTTTATGCTTCATGCCGGTAAGCGCCCAGATGTCATTCATACCCATGATTGGCAATCGGCATTGGTTCCAGTACTGCTATACGAGATATACAAGTATATAGGTATGGATAGATGTAGAGCGCTACACACGATACATAATTTTAAGCATCAGGGGATTGCAGGTGAAAATGTTCTGTGGTTCACCGGACTAAACAGGCCTGAGTACTATTACGACCCAAATCGGCTAGGGGATGACTTTAATCCCAGCGCAATTAACTTTACCAAAGGTGCTCTACTCTACGCTAACTTCATAACCACTGTCTCTCCCAGTCACGCATGGGAGGTAAGGCATTCCGATTGGGGTTATGGTTTGGGGCACGCACTACATACACATCAAAATAAATTTAGCGGGGTTCTTAATGGCATTGATTATGAAATGTGGAATCCACAAACTGATCCACATATCGCACAGCACTTTTCAGCAGATAAGATAGAAAATAAATATATCAATAAAACAGTGTTGCGTGAGCGACTTTGGCTAGCTCATGATTTTAAGCCAATTATTGCTTATGTAGGCAGGCTGGAATACCAAAAAGGAGTTCCTCTAATCAAGCATGCCCTTTACTATGCCTTATCTCATGGCGCACAATTTGTGCTACTTGGTTCCAGTCCAGAATCTGGTACGAACGCAGAATTCTGGCAGATTAAGCATGAATTAAATCAAAGCCCAGACTGCCATCTGGAAATTGGCTACAATGAAGAACTGGCTCACACAATATACGCCGGTTCAGATATGCTGATCGTTCCAAGTATGTTTGAACCATGCGGTTTGACTCAAATGATAGCACTCCGATATGGGACTGTACCAATTGTCAGGTCAGTAGGTGGTCTTGCAGATACGGTTTTTGATTATGAGTACTCAGACCATCCACTGAATGAACGCAATGGTTATGTATTTTACCAAAGTGATGACTACGCCATTGAATCTGCGATGCAACGAGCAATTGGACTTTGGTATGACTATCCTGAAGACTTCCGAAAACTTATAAATACTGGCATGGAGTATGACTATTCATGGAATATACCTGGCCAAAACTACTTAAATATCTATAACTATATTCGACACTCATAGGCGACTTAGTCGTCAGGAGATATAATATGTCCTCTCTGCCAGAATATATTGATAATGTACCTAACATTTCCGGCGCTGAGAATGAGATTCGAAGCGCTCTAGATAATGCAAAAAATCAGACGCTATATTTAGATAAAAGTCAAATCGACTTTTCTAAAATACGCAGTGCCTTCTCAATTGCACTGCATATGCATCAACCTTTAATTCCAGCGGGTGGCAATGATCTTAGAACTGCAGAACTCATCAGTAATCTACAGTATATGATGGAACACCCAGATATTGGTGACAATCATAATGCTAGTGTCTTTCGGTGGTGCTACAAGAGAATGGGCGAAATCATTCCCCAATTGGTTGATGCGGGACACAACCCAAGGGTGATGCTCGAATATTCAGGAACACTCCTTCATGGACTACGTAAAATGGGGTTGGATGATGTAATAGACAGCCTAAAAACGGTTACTTGCAACAGTGACTATCGTCACTGTGTCGAATGGTTAGGTGCACCCTGGGGGCATGCAGTGGCACCCTCGACCCCCATCCAGGACTTTCGGTTACATGTTCGGGCCTGGCAAAACCATTTCGCTGCAATTTTCGGAATGGAAGCATTAACCAGGGTGCGTGGATTTTCTCCCTCTGAAATGGCACTACCTAATCACCCTGACATTGCATATGAGTTTGTAAAGACGCTGAATGAGTGTGGTTATCAGTGGGTTTTGGTACAGGAGCACACGGTAGAGCATCCTGAAGATGGCTGGAAACCGAGGCAACCCCACTTGCCGCATAGGTTGGTATGCAGAAATTCATCCGGTGATACAGCATCAATAGTAGCGATTATCAAAACACAAGGTTCTGACACAAAACTTGTTGCACAGATGCAGCCTGCCTACGAAGCTCGAAGTCTTGATAGACAGACGCTGGTAGGTCATCAAATTCCTCCATTGGTTACACAGATTGCTGATGGTGAGAATGGTGGGGTAATGATGAACGAATTTCCACCAAAGTATCAGGAAGTCTCTGCAGATAGCTCTTGGTCAGATACGCCAGCCATGAATACAACAGAATACCTGGAACACTTATATCATCAAGGTATTACTGTAGACGATTTCCCTATTATTCAGCCACTCTTCCAAAAACGCATCTGGGATCATATTAACCCTGGTGCGGGTGAGCAGCGCCTCCAAGAAACGATAGAAAAACTTAAGAAAGAAGATCATGAATTCCATATGGAAGGAGGCAGTTGGACTAGCAATCTATCATGGGTAAAAGGATATGAAGATGTTCTAAAGCCCATGGAAGAGGTTAGCTCACATTTTTTTGAAAAAGTTATCAAGGCTAAAATCTCCACTACAGACACTCGCTATCGTAATGCACTTTTTCATCTTCTCTCGTCTCAAACCAGTTGTTACAGATACTGGGGAGAAGGAACTTGGACCGACTATGGTAAGGAAATATGCCGTCGGGTAGATGATATTTTAAATTACGACTTTAAGTAATATGACACTCGGACCCTACTTCATGAACACAGCTGTATTGAATGAAGGTATGCAACGCATACTAGAGGCCAGACACCATGATCCTTTTAGCGTGCTTGGCCCCCATCAGATAGATAATGAGACGGTTGTTCGCGTATTCAATCCACAAGCAAAAGAGATCTCTTTAGTGGAAAATGGAATGGCACTGGAACGCATACATGGAACTGATTTCTTTGAGTTACGAGTCAGTAGCCATGAGTTACCTGACCACTATCGGTTAATTTGGCGTGATCATACTTGCAGAGAGCATGTTTGCCATGATCCATACAGCTATGATGTGCAACTTTCTGATTATGACTTACATCTCTTTAATGAAGGCCGTCATCGTCATGCTTACTGCTTTTTAGGCGCACATGATCACGAGGTTGCTGGAGTATGCGGTATCCTGTTTGCTGTTTGGGCGCCCAATGCTGAACGTGTCAGCGTGGTTGGGGACTTTAATACATGGGATGGCCGCAGGCATCCGATGCGTGTTCATGGTGGTGGTATTTGGGAGTTATTTATTCCTGATTTGGAAGTAGGTCACCTCTATAAATATGAAATTCGTAATCGTCATACTGGAAATATTCAGCTAAAAGCTGATCCATATGGTATGCAGCATGAATTACGTCCTAGTACCGCCTCAACCATTCTGGCCCAGGATAAATATCTCTGGCAGGATAATAGCTGGATGTCAGAAAGGAAATTATTTAAATGGCAGAACAGCCCTATGGCTGTCTATGAAGTCCATTTAAACTCATGGCGCCGAGATTTGGAAGGGGAATTTTTAAACTATCGAGATCTTGCTCATCAATTGGTTGACTATGTAGTGAACATGGGTTTCACGCATATTGAACTATTACCAATTACAGAGCATCCTTTCGATCTTTCCTGGGGATACCAGGCCACAGGCTACTTTGCACCCACTAGCCGCTTTGGTACACCTGATGATTTCAAATATTTTATTGACCATTGCCATCAAAATGGCATTGGTGTATTGCTTGACTGGGTTCCCGCTCATTTTCCTAAAGACGCGCATGGTTTGGCCCGCTTTGATGGCACCCCTTTATTCGAACATGAAGACCCTCGCTTAGGGGAGCATCTTGACTGGGCAACATATATATTTAATTTTGGACGAAATGAGGTTAAATCCTTTCTGATCTCCAGTGGGGTATTCTGGTTGAAAGAGATGCATATTGATGGGTTGCGTGTTGATGCAGTTGCTTCGATGCTCTATCTGGATTATTCAAGGAATGAAAATGAATGGATACCTAATATATTTGGCGGACGTGAGAATTTAGAAGCCATCGATTTTATTCGTGAACTCAATATTGCTGTTCATGAAGAGTGCCCAGGTATTCTCATGATTGCAGAAGAATCTACCTCTTGGCCTCAAGTCAGTCGTCCTACCTATCTTGGTGGATTGGGATTTGACCTTAAATGGAATATGGGTTGGATGAATGATACTTTAGAATATTTTAAGCATGATTCTATACATCGAAAATACCATCATGATATGTTGACTTTTAGCATGTTGTATGCGTTTACTGAAAATTTTATGCTTCCATTTTCTCATGATGAAGTTGTTCATGGAAAACAATCCATGCTTAATAAAATGCCAGGAGATGAGTGGCAAAAACATGCTAATCTAAGAGTGCTTTATGCCTATATGTTTACCCATCCAGGAAAAAAACTGATGTTTATGGGTACAGAATTTGGACAGGGAACCGAATGGAACAGTGCAGGAATTATTGATTGGTATGTGCTCGAATATCCGTTGCATCATGGTATGCATCGCTTAGTCAAAGACCTATGCCATCTATATAAGTCAACCCCTGCACTCTACCGATATGAGTTTGATTGGCAAGGTTTTGAGTGGATCGATTGTCACGATTCTGAGCAATCGGTACTTAGCTTTCTACGCAGGGGAGATGATGACGAGTTATTGGTGGTTATATTGAATTTAACTCCTGTGCCAAGAGAAGACTATAGAATAGGCCTACCCAAATCCGGTGGATACAAAGAGGTTTTTAACTCAGACTCAGAGTATTATGGCGGCAGTAATCTGGGGAATGGTTATGAGCTACTGCAGTCAGAATCGATAGCCTGGATGAACCAATCCTGCTCCGTCAGCCTAACCTTACCACCACTCTCTGCAATTGCACTTCAATATGAGGTTAGTAGTAACATCCCATCGTGATTGCAACGCTCTTTGAACTGTTCATCTAGTGTGGTGCTTCATACAAATTGACGATGATAGCGTGACGCTAAGCGGTTAGCCGCTAGGCGCGTGCCGCCGGGAATGGCTTCTCCCTTTCCAAGGCGCGCAACAACGCGGACGACCGCTTAGCGTCTCGCCCGAAGGGAAGCTTGCTCAGGCCAGGATACTGCGTTGCAATGCTTGAAAAGGGCGAGCCATTCCCTGCGCATTGCGCCTTGTCTCCTGGTCTGAGCAGGCTTCTATCATCGTCAATTTGTATGAAGCACCACACTAGGTGTCTCATTAATGGTGCGAAGTATTTAGGTTTGGTTGAGAAGTCTTGAGTTGGTAACATACAGGCACCTACAATCTTTTGCCCAAACCAATGAAACCTAAAATCAATCACTTATGGCATCTGACGGAACCAGAGGCTATACGCTTACAGCAATCGCTGGCGACTCAGGTGATAAAATCAGATCAATTGGATGAGGTACGTCTTGTCGCGGGTGTTGATGTCGCTTATGAAAAGTGCAGCAATAAATTAGTGGCCGCAGTGGTTGTTCTTGATGCTGATACTTTGAATATTATCGAAGCCGTTACAGCACAAGATTATGCCCAATTCCCCTACATTTCTGGATTGTTTTCATTTCGAGAATTACCACCACTCATCAAAGCACTTGCAAAACTAGACCATTCACCCGACTTAATCGTCTGCGATGGACAAGGTTATGCCCATCCACGTCGTTTTGGGCTTGCTTGTCATTTAGGTGTGATTTTTGATGTGCCTGCAATTGGCTGTGGTAAAACAAAGCTATTAGGCGAGCATAACGAGCCTGCGACTGAAAGAGGTGCTACTGCGCCTCTTTATGATAAGGATGACCTGATTGGTAGTGTCGTGAGGACTCAAAATGGCATTAAACCGATCTATGTATCCATTGGACACCGTATTTCATTAGCAACCGCATGTCGTTGGGTTTTAAAGCTTTCACCAAAATACCGTTTACCAGAAACAACTCGCAGTGCTGACCAATTAGTGAATGCCACAATCAGCAAAAAAGCGTGCCTGACTCCCCTAGGTTGTGATTAATTCATTTAATAATAGTGGATTATGGTTATAATGACACTCTGTGTTTGTTATGATTTCTACTGTTAAGTATTTGAAATAAATATCAAATAGACATCTTAACGCTGTATTTTTTATGTTTAGACTATTTGGAGTGGATGTCTCTACTGCTCTAGAAATATTCTATGCTAACAGAAACCGCAACAGCAATGATCTATGCATCTCTCACTCAATAGTATGCTTTTCAATCGACTTTCAAAATAATTGATAACTCTATGCCTATCCCATTTAAAAAACTCTATACGTTATTGGATCAAGAACAGAAACGTGACATTTGGTTTGTGCTGACCTTAATGATATGTATGGCTATGCTCGACACTG
>JARRQF010000180.1:0-7851 GCA_037382065.1 Candidatus Thiodiazotropha sp.
CTTCTTTGAACCGGCGATAAATGGCAACCTTGTGAAAGCTGGATGCGGGAAAACTGCACGTCCAGTTTGAGCGGCGGACGGAGGCGAGCCGGTTGCCGGCGCCTCCTCCGACCCGACACCGAGAGGTTTGGGGAAAATAATGGATTCATTGATGATGATAGTAGTTAAAAGTGAACTTGAATTTGATGGTTTCCAAAAGGTGCTCTATTCAGGGAGTCTGTTTAGCGGTGTTATTGCTGAAGTTGTAGATGGTGTTGTGAATTCAACAAAATTGTGTCGTCAAGGGGTGGTGGTTGGCGACTACACTTTACCGTTTCCGCTTTATGAAACCAGCAAGTTATGGATAGATGCAGAATTTTTAGAAGGAGACGATGAGCCTGTTAAATTTCAGGGTAAACTCTATAATGGGGTTGCTTATTCTTTTTATAAGAGTGGGCGCTCGATTGTGAAGCAGTATGAAAATGGTGAAGAAGTCTCCAAGGCTGAATATTCAAATGGTATTCTGCAAAGTTTAGAGCACGTTGAACCGGATGATAGTCTGACGCAAGATTATGTATGGGATGAAAGTGGCAGTATTAAAGACTTCAGTCTTCATGCTTTAGGTAAGTTTCAAATAGCTCTGCATTTTGAGTCAAAAAATAGGATATCGTTATTGACCGTACGTGGTGACTATTTTAAAGAAATAGAAGATTCGAAAGAATTGGTGTTAGTTGATCGATTCGATAGTCCCGACTTTTTAAAGGAAATTGCTGCTGGTTCGACGTTAAATATATCAGGTACGAGCATAACAGATAGAATGTTTGATGATTTGCTGCAGGGTGACGGATTGAAAGAGACTCAACAGCTTCAAATCTATAATACCGGCATAACCAATGATAGTTTCCGAGAAATAATCGGATTGGGTAGGCTTGCTGAGTTGTATGTGGAATCTGATATTTTAACAAGCGAAGATGTAAAGCAGTTTAAGTTGCTTCATCCTAATTGTTATGTACGGTTTAATTGTGAAGAAGTTATTATTTAGTTTTGAGGGCTTTGCGTACTGCTTGATCAGCTTGTTTAGTTATTTCTGATAATCGATATTTAGGCGATAGCTTTAATACCCAAAATAGATGGGAAAATAGATGAGATATCCACTCCAATAAACAACTGATGCCAATGTTTTAGAACTTCTTTTGATTTCCAACTCTCAGCTGATTTCTTATCGATATATAATAGTGCGATGGATCATGAATATTAATGATGCGGTTCGTCCCTCACCACATCCTACATTTCATCCCTTAATGATGGGACAGAACCCCACCCTATGACTTTTGCGACACCCTCCAAGGGGAGAGGGTGGCTACTTTTCGAGCGCATCGTAAACATCAGCTTACTGTGTGGCACCCAAGGGCTTGTTCACGCCAGGGTTCGAACCCCGCATCCCCTCTCCCCTTGCGGGAGAGGGACTGGGTGAGGGGAATATAAACTAGCGTAAGCGCAGCTTACATCACTATCATGAAATGTGTCATGCGAATGCCTGCTGCTTTCTGAGATTAAGTGGGTATCTCGACGAGTCCCATAAGATCAACGTAGTGCAATTGCCCTGCTATCATGTGTCGGTTATAGAATAGTAAGATAGCACTTTTTGCCAACATACAGGGACGGCTATCATTTGAATAACTCAGAAATAGCTATATATCGGGACACCCAACGTTTGAACCCGCACCACTATATCGTTGAATTGCTGTATTAATAACGAAAATCAATAGCTTGAATGATCGCTATTTGATAGGTTTCCCAAAATTTACGTGACACTGTGCGAGAAGGCGGGTTAGAGAGACTGGATGTTGTGCTGGCAGGCAGAATGCAAACCCTCAAAGTTGCAACAACAGTATTGAGTTTAATAATATTGACAGAGCCTTTGATTCAGAAGTTAAGATTCTTGAAACAATAGCGCTAAAATACGATCTAGCCACTGCGAAATGTACAATTAATTTATCTTCATAGCTATGGAACTGTGGTTTATATCAGGGTGTCATGAAGCAATTGCCTGAAAGGTTAAAGGGTATAGAAATAAATTTACAATCTGGTCAATTTCAGATGAAATTACTTCAAAAACTAGCCAATATTTCGCTACTCTATAAAGGTCAATAAAATGAAGGAATGTGATTTTAAAAAGGTTTTAATTGATAGCGGAATAGCTGCTGAGTCAGACATAAAAGGACTCGCGGATGACGAAATAAAAGACATTGAGATTAAGTGCGACTTAATTCTTCCAGGTCAGTATAAAAACTTTTTACGGGCATGTGGAAAAAATGCAGGAAGGCTTGGATCAACACTCACAATTTTGTATCCCGGTATCTTAGGATTAAAAGATTCTTTGCAAGAGCTTATTGAAGATGAAGAGCTGAAAATCTTACTCCCGAGTAATATTTTTATTTGTTCCTATTATGAAGGAGGGATTTTTGACTTTTTTATATGTGACGGTGACCCGAATCCGAAGCTATTTCGGGTAGATGATGATAAAGATGGAATCGAGGATAGAGAGTTAAGCTTTTTGGATTTCTTTTTCAGGTTGGTTGCTACTTGTGAAGGTACTCAGCAGGCGGCAAGCGTAAATTACTCTTGGGATGGTGAAAAGGTGGTTGTTACTCAACTATATAGATAGCTTCAAGCAATAGCGCTACGATGCGGATTGGAACAAATATTTCATAAGGTACAGCTAGATCATGCTTTGGTAGTACATCAGGACAACTCACTAAAATAATATCGCCCGATGACTATTTAGCTGGTAAATTATGCCATCGAAAGAGAAATCATAAGCTATTTAACTGACTTGATAGATCTATTATGATATTAGATTGGACTAACTATGGCTGAAAAACTTTACCAGGCTGTAAGAGTTATCTCTGAAAAAATGGTTTTACCACTATTGAAGGAAATGGAAAAAGAAGTTTTTCAAAAGGTAAGTATCCATGTATTTATCATTAATGACGGCCATAAAATTGAAGTTTTGAGTAGAGATACAGATGGAAATTCATCAGGCTCTGCAGAAGTTCGATTGCTTTTGAAGGAAGGTGTTTTTCCTAATCAATTTAGATTTAATGGTGAATGCATAACCTCGAATTTTGCAAACAAGGTAGGATTTTCTGGATTTTCAATGAAAGGTAATGTTTTTATTGATAAAGATGATGTTGAAGTTTTAAGTCGGACGAATCGATATAACGTATGGGAATGGGGTACAAAATTTAGAATTTAATGTAATTATTCAGCATTACATATCGGGACAGCGGAACAGCCGACAAAGCTGAGAATCTAGGAAGGTGAAAGTCACGCTAATTTGCTCGAAGTTTAACACACTACCAGCAAAATATTGCTACTTCTTGATCAAATGGAGATCTATTCATTGATCCTGCAGAAATTCCATTGAGGGATGTATTTGGAACGTCAAGTGGCATACTTTATACTTGAACCAAAAACCGTAAGAGGCAGAAGTGAGTATCAAAGAACCATTAAGATCGATATTGGAGAAATATTGCCACGTTGAATGCTACGATCCTATGTTAATAAGAGAAATAGTTAGAACTGGAAAAGGATTTCCGTATGATGTGGAGTTAGTTAAGAATCAGTTGCGAGAAGCAATCGATAAGAAACTCATTTCACCAGAGGAGTACGAAGAGTTAACTGAGGAAGACTTTGACACACAAGATGATTTGCTGGCTTGGTTAGAGGAGTTTTTGTCAGAGCTTCCATTTGGTACACCCAGTGCGCTGAGATAAATCGGTAAAAGATGGGCGGTGAAAGCCTGCTACTTGGTAAGGGTTAGCGATCCGCCAAGACCCCAAGTCATGGGCCGATATCCGTAAGGACAAGGTTAAGCGTTTATGTATCTGTCTAGTTGCATAAGAAAGACTATCAGAGTGTTGGTTAGTTGGTTGTCTTGAGTTTTTTCAACTGAGCATCGATAAATGCGAGCCTCATATCGTCGAAATCATGGCACAGAGAAATCGATTCCTCAAAAAACCAGCCTTGAAAAAGATCGGAGTTTTCAAATACCATCCACTCGACCTTGTCATGGGCTTTTTGGCGCAAGGCTAACCTGTGTTGCTTGGTTGTGGGTAATGGGATATCAAAATGATCGAACTTTGGCGGTTTAATATCGTCATGTAGAAATTGATCATCCTGATTTGATGTCGAGCGACTTTGTGCTGGAGCCGGAATATTCTCTCCTACCAAAGTGAAGCCACCAATCAGAAACTTAATCAAATCGTCTACTTTGTTTAATAATTGCGTATCATCACTGCTGGCTATTATCTTAAATTCAAGGGTCAGCATTAAGTCGCTTGATAGCGCGCAATGTAGGTATTGTGTTTGGTAGCTCCTGCCATTGATCAAAATATCGTATGTAATTGCATTCCTGCCATCGAAATTTGTCCTTCGCCAGTTGCTAAAGGCCTTCGGTTCGTAGCTATATTCGCTTTCGCGATGAATGACGTCGAATTCGTCATCTGGAAGGGCGTGATTAAAAAAATAATATTGTGCAGCCGCTCCATTTAAGCAGTCTATACGGCTTAAATCGCCAGACCCCGACATATTCTGCACACTAATCTCTAATAGGATGCTTGCAGATGATTTTCCGTGTTGGTCAAAGATCATCCAGGTGCGATGAAGATAGCGTTTGAATGAGTATGTGGCTTGATATATACGCTGGAATTGATCGGCCTGAAAGTCTGCGTCTTGGGGAAAGGCATGCCCTTCATTATTGATGGCTGGGTGAGTAAATTTAAGTATGCCGACGTCCAGCGTGAGTTCGAGTGTGGCTAGACGATTGAGTTGGGGTCCAAGATACCATCCTGCGGGTAATGCGAAGTAGTAGATCAGACTAATCACTGCGCCGCCGCAAATAAACCACATGTAGAGGGTAGTATAAATGATATTAACTGTCAGTGTCAGAGCAACGACATAAATCAGCACTGGATACCAGACTAAACGCGACCAGGGTTTTAGCCATCTGCCGTATTGGCGCTCCAGCAGACCATGCAGCATGCCTGCAACAAGAATCAGCCATCCTGATACCTGAAATAGCAGACTATTTACGATGGCTGCGATTTCTTGAGAATTGAAGCCGAGAAAATCTAACAAAATAGAACTCCTTTATTTATAAAGCATCTTTACAGTAATTACTCGAACTCTACATGTGAAGCAAAGGACTTCTTCATTTGTTCAATCAGGTTGCGGCACTGCACTATCAACTTCTCACCATTTGGCATATTTTTGACGAGATCCCACGGCGGTGTAATTATCTTATCCTGGTCCTCGGCTCGATATGGCGAATAGATCAAAGGGCTGATATGCTCATTCGATGATTGATGTTCCATGCCGATTTCCGTATCACACTCATCAAGATCTTCTAAAAGTGTCGTCGATTCTAAATCATCGGAATCTATCTCTGATTCAATCTCAGGTAAACTTGGAATAGGTTCCTCCACCCATTTTACAGGGCCGCTTTCATCCGCCCGATATTGCTGACTATAGTTGGATCGCTGTTCATTGATTGCTTGTTTTAAGGATTCGTTTGGCTGCATTGTTGTGCTTGCAATAAAGCTGGGCTGTAGATCGTCCAACAATGACTGCATGAGAGGTATTAGCCGTTGTGAGAGCTGGCCTTGGATTACAAAATCGAACTCCAGTATATAGCGTTGATTGATTACAGCATAACAGGAGCGAATGTGTTGGAAGTTGCGTTGTCTGGGTGAAGAATCCCGGTAACGGGTTTCAAACGTAATCCAGTCAACTCCGTTGATTGTTTGGTGTTTTCTATCGAGACCGGTATCATAGTCGTGTCTAAATGCACCGGGACCCCACTGGGTATAAATGCTTCGATCAATTGCGCCTTCAAATCGCCGAGTATCATACAACGGTTCGAAACCCTCGCACTTCAAAACCTTCAGTATCAGTTGGAGCTGGATTTTGTAGTCACCAGCGCTCTTTCCTAATGCCTTAGATAAATTAAGAGGGTATAGGAGATTTAACAAGTTCAGGTGAGGAAATGGGAAACATGCGTCAAAATCCTGTATGAAATCTGTGCATTCATCCAGCTTTATGTCTGTGTCCGAAACAGACTGATTATTGGGTATGTCCCTTTCGCCTGAGGGTATCGACACTGATAAATCCAGCACCTCCATCTCATTTAGAGTCAAATGAAATACTAGGTTATTTACGTGAGTCAAGTTCACGCCATTTATGTCATTCTGGAAGAGCGATTTCACACGTTATCCTGATGTTGATTTTATACTAAAAAGAGTCGGTAAGATTAAAGTTTCCTTGCATTATTTGCTAAAAAGCAGTCATTGATGTACCGTGATATGATAGCATTTAAACGGTAATGTGTCCTTGGTGATACGCGTGCATACCATTTTAATAATATGCCTATGCAATAGTTCAAATACTGGATGTGCAAAATGATGTTCACTCTCATCGACACGGGTGCATCCATGCACGGCGCGTAACGACGCAGAAAGCCCGCATTCCAAGGAGTTGCAACGCCGCCATGTGCCGCCACAAGCGTGCTATTCACGTTGTAGCGTGGTTCACCAAGTAGGTGATAACCATCGAAGCTATTTTCTTCAAAATCAGAAACCTGTTATTAGAATGGAGCGGTTAACTGATTTTTTTAGGTTCAAGAAAGATGGATAGCATGAGTTCAAGAATCATGATCATACTACTCATGAGTACCTCGATCTCGCCTGTGAATTTACCTTCGGAAGAGAGTGATTCAAATCGGAAACATCCTGTTTCGCTCCGTTGGGCGAGTCCTCGGATGAGATGTTCGAGTTTGAACCTGCCTATCGGTTTTTGCTGCACTTCTCGCTTGCGCCAGGACGGGATATTGAAGAGGTGCTTGGTTCACGTTGGATGGTCATATCCTTACTCTGTGTGGGATTGCCAATATCGGAATCTCTTGGAGCAACATGTGGAAGGCGATAAACGAACTTGATAAAATTGATTTGTCTATTTTGGGTAACTAGCGAGGAAGCGAATATGGAAAGAGAGTTGATAGAAATGTTCATGAGCAAGCCTTGGGTAAAGATTAAAAATCTGCAAGAGAATAATATTGCTTGAACGTGATAAAAAATATTTAAGAACTCAAGTTTAGGAGTTTGCCATGAAAAAAGTTTCACGCTTTTTATGGGGATAGACCGGAAGGTAGGGGTATTTTTATCAGGATTTTCCCAGATCCTCACTAAAACACATAGACCCCATCCATAGACGTTATTTGTTCTTAAATCAGACTGCTGTCCTCCATCATCAACCTCAACGCAAATAAAATCAACAAGGCATGCCTTCAGGATCATCTGATGGCGAAACTTGTAACAATCCAGGTGATGAGTGTGCCTTATCTGTTCGGTTTCTGTGATGTTTCTGCGTAACCTGCTGGCGTGTTCGGCTAGTTTAAGCGATCCCCTTACCCTGTTCTTCTCCCAGAGGAGGGTGTTGTAAAAGCATGCCGCAAATATTCACAAAAGTCGTAGGGTGTGGTGAGGTACAAACCGCATCATGATTTTCGATTATGTCCCAATATTTGAGTGAGATATTCCATGGTATTTTTAAACCGATAGGTCACTCTTTTTGAATACACGATAAAATTCGTGATTGCGTAGGATGTGGTGAGCGGTGCGAACCGCATCAATAGTGGAGTGGCTCACGAACATCCATGATGCGGTTCGTACCTCACCACATCCTACATTTCATCCCTTAATGGTGGGACAGAACCCCACCCTATGACTTTTGCGACACCCTCCAAGGGGAGAGGGAGTCTACTTTTCAAGCGCATCGTAAACATCAGCTTACTGTGTGGCACCCAAGGGCTTG
>JARRQF010000181.1:0-7848 GCA_037382065.1 Candidatus Thiodiazotropha sp.
GGTTACGCAGTATTGGCGGTATGTGGACCTCGGGTGGCAATATGAGTAATCATGTAGCTATAGCGGTCGCGCTTGCATCCGCTTTGCCTGAGGTTCGTGTCAATGGCCTGGTAGATATTAGTGAGCGACCTGTGGTTGTGCTTGCTAGTGGTGTTGAGCATTTCTCTTATCTAGGAGCAGCTCAAGTAATGGGGCTCGGTTCTGCCGGTATGCTGTGGACTGCGCCGACAGAGGACCATACGAGTGATGTTGACTCTATCGCTGCAGCTCTTGAAACACCACCGCATGGTACACGACCATTTATGGTGGTCGGTGTGGCGGGCAATTGCCGAACTACAGGTATAGATGACTTGAATGCCCTTGCTAATCTTTGTGAAAAACACAAAGTGTGGTTTCATGTCGACGCTTGTCATGGTGGAAGTCTGTTGTTTTCTAACAGGCTTCGCAAGCAAATCTCAGGCATTGAACGGGCAGATTCGATTTCGTTGGATCCGCACAAGGGTCTATTTGTAACATATCCATCAAGTTATTTGTTGGTGCGTGACCCTAGTAAATTCGCAGTTTTCTCTCGTTATGCAGACAAGGTATCGAATCCGAATTGCATGGATCTTGGACTTATAACGCCATTTTATGGATCGCGCGGTTTTGATTCACTACGTCTATGGGCAGTTATTAAGCATATGGGGCGAGCAGGGATTAGCACACTTATAGAATCTAGACAAGAAACCTTCAATCAGCTTCGAGCTATGCTAGAGAATTTAGGCTTTTTTACCATGCTGGGTACTTCAGAGTTTTATCGTTGTGCCTTTGTCTTTTGCCCAAAAAGTGTCGAAATGCTAATTTCCGAACTCATCACATTTCCTGAGTTACGTGATTCCGTGCGTATGATAATATCTCTGCATACAAAGCAGCTATGCGAGCAGCTTTATAAGTCTGGTGAAGTTGTATTTGACCTATTTTCACTACATGATCTAAGAGACGTTATGGGTTGTGGTACCAAATATAAGTTTGATGTCATGGGGATGAGCGTTGGTCATGCTGCGATTGATACTGTTGATCAAAAAAAGATTGCAAAACAAATTACAATACTCGCAGAGCAGCAGACAAAGCAGCTGGTTGATGAATTGGTCTTGCTTAAGGATGGCATATACCCAGAAGTAGTTATGACCACATCCTCTGGGCCTGCGGGGTGGTAGTAATGGCTTCTGATAATTATCCACCAGAATTTACAATAGCGTGTTTGGTGCACGGCGATATACCCTTGTTAGAAAAAACAATCCCAACGACTATTGAAGCACTTACAGCTGAATCAAATCACACATGGGATACGGTTCTCATTGTTGATGGCGTAGAGTCTGCAGCAGCAGATCAACTATTGGAACTTGGGCATCGTTTCGGTTTTGATGAAATTCGATTGCGAAATAGAATGCGTCACGTTTCGCCTGGTGATCCGTCAAACAACGGACATGCTCATATGCTTCCAGGAAAGGGGCGTTACTTGATCAGTTTTGAGGGTGACGTGGTTGCTTTCAGGACAGGGCCAGGTGATGTGTTAGATATCATATCTAGTGTCTTTGAAATGTGTCCAAATCTTGCGTTAGCTACAAGAATAGATGACCACGATTGCTGGCAATGGCCTTTGCATGAAGTAGGCCCTCCACTGACTCAGGATGTCCGTTCGGTCAACCGAGTATCGTCACATTTTCTGATTTATGATTTACCGCGTGCTACCCGTGAAATCTGGATGGCGGGAGGGGTGGCAGCCAACGAGTACCATGATGATGGTAAATGTTGGTACAACTATGAGGACTGGCTTTCAAAGCAATTTGCAGCACCTAAAGGATCTGGCATCGGATTCATTGATAATTTACCGATCAAGGTGTTTCATTGCGATGAAAAAATTGCTCATGAATCTGCGTTGTATCGACGTGATTTACGTGTAAGGTTACAAGTTTTTGAAAATCGCAAGAAGCAATGCGAAAATCTTATTGAAAAAACCTTCACTTAATGCCGATAGAATTAATTGTTATTTGAATGCAAACATGTAAATCGAATAGCTTATCTTATGATATTGAATAGATACTGTCTGTATACCCAACTTTTAAGAATCTACTGCTGGATGCAGAAAAATGCGTAAGATGGAGCTGATTAGTGAAAAAATATCATAATCTTGGTGGCATACTGGCAAATGGCATTAATAAAAGTAGAATAAAGCGACACTTAGATCGAACAGTGGCAGTTATTGGTGATAAAGGATTCATTGGTTCATCTTTATCTAAAAAGTTAAAGTTATCCGGTCATGTTGTTATACCTTACTCGCTTAAAGATCGAGAGTTACCACCTGAAGTAGATACAATATTTTATTTAGCAGGACGAGTGACCCCTTCGAATGCAACACAACAACCTGGATTAATCAAGTCAGAGATTGAGTGTTTTCAACAACTAATAACCCATGCTTCACGTTCACCTAATCTCGTAAGGGTGGTATTAGCAAGTTCAGGTGGAACTATATATGATCCAAACTGCCAACCACCGTACCGAGAAGATTTTCCTCTAGTTCCGAATAATCTTTATGGCCATATGAAGCTAGAAATGGAAAATATTGTTCTAAATCATTCTCGAATAGAACCGGTTGTAGTGAGACTAGCAAATGTGTACGGCCCAAACCAAAAAGCGCGTCGGGGGTTAGGTGTTATTGCTCATTGGTTAAATGCTATTAGTCATGGTAAGCCAGTTATTGTTTTGGGAGATCCAAATTCGACACGAGACTATGTTTTTATAGATGATGTTGTTGGAATGTTGTTACGCATTTGCGAAAAGGATATAGTTCCTCCAATTCTAAACATCGGATCGGGAACGCCAGTGCCATTGCGTGAACTTATTTGCGCAACACTTACAGTAACCCAATATCCTTGGAGTAGGGTCGAATTCCGCCAATCTCGACAAATTGATCGAGTTCATGCATGGCTCGATGTCAAATTAGCGAAAGAGGCACTAGGGTGGCATGATTATATAGAGATTGAAGAGGGAATATGTAAAACCTGGGCTTGGTTTTGTGCTCAGAATGGGAGTCATCTGCGATTATGCAAACAAATGAGCGGCCTGAAAGATTTTCAAGCGAAGCAATTAGGTTAATTCGGTCCAGGCAGGTTATACTTATTCCTGAGTTCGTCTATACGAATTTGTAAGGATTGAACTTCATGATGTTCAGGTGCGTCGTGTTCGCGCAATGTTAATGCAATGTGAATGATCTCCTTAAAAGCTATATAGTCAGCTCCGCCAACGTTTTCTCGTATGATGTCTAACTGATGGGGGGTCGTGACGGGTACAACTCCAGAGGTTGAACAAAAAATCCATCGTGCCAGTAGCGCTCTAGCCTCGAACCAAACATACTTCGCCGTTTGCTGTCGCCCGGATTGCTCGTAGCAGCTTTGCGTTTTACAGAATTGTTCTGTGGTGGGGTTTAAAATCTGTTGTAACCAGCCAGGGTTGTGGTAACGACTGCCAGTTTGTCGAAGTTCCATCCATTCATGTAGGTCACGAGTGACTCCGCTAGCAGAATCCACGAAATCTCGTTCTAAGGGCCTTCCGTTAGATGCTTCCGCAAGGATGTTAAAAGCCGCTAGCGCATCAAGCACAAGGTTTTCTAAGTTGTGATGGCCATTCGGCCATTGTGGAGAGCTTAGCTCAAAATCAAGATCACTCTTTCTGCTAACTAATCCCTGAGCTAGTGATCCTCGAAGAATGAGCTCAATCCGAGGATTTGGGTCAAATGCAGTTAATACTAGATCACAAATACGAACAAGGAGTTTTTCGGAAATCTTTGCGCGGTCAATAGCAGAATCCCATCCTGTACATAAATTGAGAGCCTGTATATTATGTTGCAATATAGTAAGCGGAATATCAGTGCTACATAGATACCGATCGGCACAAATAAATATCGAAGCAAGTATATTATTTTGTAGATTATCTAATGGATCGTCATGTAGATTGGCTTTATAGTACTTCTGAATGTCGGTCCATAAGTCGGAGATAAACTTAGCATATATCTTGTTACCAAGTGTATTTCGCATATATGCAGTTAGCGTGGTGTATAGGACACTATGTGTTTGTGGAAGAATTTCGTCTACGAGATGTCCAAGTTCTGAAGCTGTTACAGTTTCGGTAAAAGGAAGGTAGAGTTCACTGGTTAGCGTTAGATTAATACACTTTTCACGAATGACGCGTGGTGTACAATATTCATCTGTTAGGTCGCGAAAGGATTTCTCGAAACTATCCAGTATTGGTGAACCTTCATTGAGAACAGAAATATTATGCCTGATACCAGGATCTTTGCGATACACATCAGACCATGCAATATCTAACTTCATTACAGATAAACTATTGTAAGCGGAAATTCTTCTACAGAAAGTAGCCGCTTCCCAATCAATTATAAAAATGCGATTATTATTATAAAATAGGTTGCGCGGAACAAAGCCTGGAGCTTCAATGCCCGCCCCCATGAAAATGGATAATACCTCAATAAGATGGGTATGCGGTAAAATCTCTGATGCGCGTTGAGTAGAGGTTGACAAAGGACAACCAAGGTCTGGGCTTACCAGCATACACCCTTCGTTAATAGTTATTACAAATTCTGGAACAACCACCTCCAAAGCTAAAGGTAATTTTCCAGCAAGCTTTGTGATTCTTTTTCGAGCCTCGATTGCGCGGTCTCGTTCATCTTTACCGGCTTTCTCAGAACAAAGCTTAGCTACCGTAGCTACTCCATCGTGTGTAAACCGAATGATGCGTTTATGAGGGTCAAGTAGAAGCGAGAAATTACTATCTTGCAGTGCGACGGCCGGTGCGTTGCTCATCCTTGTGGTCACAGTTACATTCGTTCAGGTGTTTTTATACCCAGAAGGTTGAGTCCAACTGAAAGTACATTAGCCGTCATGACACATATACCAAGACGGCTTGCACGAACGGTATCCTCCGCTTTAAGAACTGGGCAGTGTTCATAGAATGAAGTAAATGTAGTCGCGAGATCATATAAATAATTCGCAAGTCGATGTAGTTCCATATTTTCACTTACACGAGTAACAACGTCGGGAAACGAGAGAAGCTCAATGGCAAGAATCCGCTCGTGTGCGGCAGAGACCAACAGAGGAGCCCCATCTCGGGGTGGTACCGTGTTGCTGCGCCGTAAAATGGATTGTATTCGTGCATGTGCATATTGTAAGTAGGGGGCAGTATTCCCTTCAAATGAAAGCATCCGGTCGAAATCAAATATATAGTCTTTAATGCGGTCTGACGATAGATCGGCATATTTAACAGCCCCGATACCGATCGCCTGTGCAATATGTTTTGTAGTTATTTCGTCTAGATCGGGGCTTTTCTCAGTAACCAAAGTGGCGGCCCGTTCAACGGCTTCGTCTAGCAGGTCTACCAGTTTTATGGTTCCTCCGATACGACTTCGCAAGACCTTTCCATCCTTCCCGAGTACGGATCCAAAGCCAATATGCTCTGCACGTGCTGGTGGCACTAGCCAGTTCGCTTCAAGCGCAGTTTTAAAAATCATGCTTAAATGCTGATTTTGTGGCATACCAACGACATAGAGCAAGCGTGTTGCTTTATAGTGATTAATCCGGTATCTCAACGCTGCCAGATCAGTTGCAGCATAGCCGTATCCACCATCAGATTTCCGAACAATAAGGGGTAAAGGCAAATTTTCACGACCGAGAAATCCAGTGGGAAAGGCACATTCAGCACCATCGCTCAGACTAATCAAACCAAGAATCTTTAGATCCTCAACTACCGATCCGAGGGCATCGTTATATGCACTTTCACCGTAGAAATCATCCTCAGTCAACCGTGTATCAAGACATTCATAAACAGTAGTGAAGTATCGTTTTGATTCTGTTACGAGTAGCTGCCATAGGCGAAGAGACTCTACATCACCGCTTTGTAGCAAAACCACTCGGCGCCTGGATCGTTCTTGATACTCTTCAGATGTATCAAATTTCTTACGCGCAGCAGTGTAGAAAGAACTTAGATCACCGACGGACAACTCTTGAGCAGCCCCAGCCTCACCAATATCCAATAGGTGCTCGATCAGCATGCCGAATGGTGTACCCCAGTCACCAATATGGTTCTGTCGAATAACCCGATGACCCATCCATTCCAGTATGCGTACTATCGCATCTCCAATGATCGTTGAGCGTAGGTGCCCTACATGCATTTCCTTGGCGGCATTTGGTGATGAGTAATCGACAACAACGGTTTCAGGTTCCATGAGCGGGACACCGAGCCGATCATCATTAGATGCTTGCCCGACCATCTGTCCCAACAAACCATTGTCAAGCGTTAGATTGATAAAACCAGGGCCGGATATCTCGACTTTTGCACATAAATCATCAAGTTTTGCAAGAGAAATAACCTTAGTGGCAATCTCTCTAGGGCTACTTTTAAGCTTCTTTGCTAATCCCAGCGCTGCGTTCGACTGGTAGTCTGCATACTGCGAACGAGATAGCATTGGGTGTACCGGTTCACCCGCAACGGTTTTATAGGCAAGAGATAGGCGGTTGTTGAGAAGTTGTTCAAGAGTGTCCATGAACTATTTTTACCAAATATAAAGTTGTATAAAGCCGCATAATATACAGTTTTCAACGCGCTTATGCGAAACTGATTTCGGGTTACCCATATTCTTATTCCCACGCCATCTGCGTCGTCAAGGTAATATAGATGCAAGCGTGCATTGGGGAACATCTTACCTGCTTGAGGAAGCGGTAGTAACGAGGTTTCATGCCAAGTCCAGGGCTCATTAACTTATGTACTTGGACTCACTTACCCTTAATAAGTAGACCGGTCGGTCTATTGCGCGTGTCCTGTCTGCATGTCCGTCGAACTGTACTTTGTGGAAATACACTCCAAAAAAGTCAATATTGACGGTTCACGACATTTTTTGTTGGCTGATCCTCAGTAATGTGAGGAGGCTTTCTTATATTCCACCTCTCCAGGGGACCGCCATCTTACTTTTTAGTACGATAAGCGCACTTTTCTGTTGATAGGCGACATTCCTATCCAAATAATGGCTCATGGTTCCCCGAGGGTAGGGCTTAATAACGTAAATAGTATCCTGTCAGTAAGCCCTTCCAGACCTTAAAAGGGACGTGTTCCCTGGGTGGAGTGGCATAGCTGCGTATTCCGGCGAACGTGACCGCTGATTCCGGTGATCGTGACCGACTCCCTCATCGCAATTACGCTGGAGTATGTTTTTTACTCTGATCAGTCAATGGAGCAACGGTTTTGCGCATGGACTCACCGCGCAGGTTAAGACGGTGCGCACCGTGGAGCAAACGATCGAGAATGGCATCAGCCAGAGTGGCTTCGCCAATGTACTCATGCCACTGATCAACGGGGAGTTGGCTGGCGATGAGGGTGGAACGACGACCATGGCGATCCTTGATGACCTCCATCAGGTCATTGCGTTGAACGGTACCGATTTTCTGGATCCCCCAGTCGTCGAGGATCAACAGGCCGGTCTTCAGTAGTTGGTTCATCAGGCCTGCGTAAGAGCCATCGCCATGAGCGATGCGCAACTGCTTGAACAGCCTGGGCACCCGCAGATATCGCACTGACAAACCTCGACGACAGGCTTGGTTTCCCAAGGCGCAAGCCAGCCAGGTTTTCCCGCAGCCGGTCGGACCGGTGATGACAAGGTTTGAGGGACTGCTCGATCCATTGAGCGCTGGCCAGAGAGGCCATGCGTGCTTTCTCCAGGCCCCGGGGGTGGCGGTAATCGATATCCTCCATGCAGGCATTCACCCGCAGTTTAGCGGCACTGAGCAAGCGAGCCAGTCGCCGGTT
>JARRQF010000182.1:0-7835 GCA_037382065.1 Candidatus Thiodiazotropha sp.
CAGGATACTGCGTTGCAATGCTTGAAAAGGGCGAGCCATTCCCTGCGCATTGCGCCTTGTCTCCTGGCCTGAGCAGGCTTCTATCATCGTCAATTTGTATGAAGCACCACACTAGGTTTAATCCAATCACATAAATAGTCTGAACGACTCTCATCGTAACTGAAGGGTAGCCGTTAAGTTGTAGGAATCGACGATTTTGAGCAGTGATCTTGCACTTGCATTGACCAATGAAATGCTATGGACCGCTATCCTTATGGCTGCGCCTGTCCTGGGCTTGAGTATGTTGGTCGGCCTTATTATCAGTATTTTCCAGGTTGTTACGCAGATTCAGGAAATGTCATTGACGTTTGTGCCCAAAATTCTGGTGGTAGCATTGTCACTCATTGTATTTGGTCCGTGGATGTTGCAAACGTTATTACGATTTGCAACGAGCTCCATAGCCAATATTCCTAACTATTTTTGATGCCATGCTGCTTGATACGGACATGAGAGTCATTACAACGGTACTGCTTGTTGCTACACGCATTTCTCCGTTATTTCTAATGACTCCTTTATTCGCCGTTACCCGAGTACCGGGGCGAGTGCGAATGTTGCTTGTTTTGGCCTTGTCTGTTCTGTTGGTTGGTGGTCAGGATTTGATATTGGTCGACCCACCAACAAGTTTGAGTGGATTATTGAGCATTATGGTTAGTGAATTGATGTTGGGTGCGACCTTGGCTTTTGGTCTTTTTACCGCATTTGGCGCATTTTTGTTTGGAGGAAGGATTCTCGATTTTCAGATGGGGTTTGGGGTCGCAAGCCTAATCGACCCAGCTACCCATACACAGGCGCCATTACTTGGTACGGTCCTGAATTTGATGGCGGTGATGACATTTTTCTTGCTGGATGGACACCATTTGCTGATTCGTGGGTTGGTCTATTCGCTGGAAAAGATCCCTTTAGGCACGTCGTTACGCGAGCTCGATCCGCAGGTGGTCATTGCCCAATTCGGGGTAATGTTTGTTTATGGTATGGCGGTTGTCGCTCCAGTAGTGATGACATTGTTGCTACTTGATGTGGGGATGGCAGTGGCAGCGCGCACGATGCCGCAGGTGAACATGTTCATTGTTGGTTTTCCCCTGAAGATTTTTATGGGGTTAATGGTATTGGCCCTATCGCTCAACTATATGGGGCCACTGCTTGAGAAAATCTATGCTTCGGTATTTCTCTACTGGCAACAGGTAATAGGGTAGGTAGGGAAAGTGGCAGAGCAGCAGACAGAACAGGATCGTACCGAACCGGCAACACCGACTAAACTGCGTGATGCAAAGCGCCGAGGTCAGGTGACGAAAAGCCTGGAAATAAACTCGTTTTTCATCCTTTCACTGGGAGTTGCTATTAGCTATCTGCTTGGTCAGGAGATGGTGTCAAAGCAGTTGGCGTTAAGTCGTGAATTGCTTTCGAATGCTCATCAGGTTGCTTTTGATCCGGTGCAGGTGTTACTGCTATTAAAGCATACAGTTGACCGATTGGTGTCGATCTACTGGCCTGCAATGGCGGCTTTGGTTGCTGTGGCAGTCATAATGAATATGGCTCAGACGGGACCTGTCTTCACTTTCTTTCCGTTGAAGCCTGATATGAGTCGTATCAATCCGGTGAGCGGTTTCAAACGTTTATTCTCAACTAAATTACTGTTTGAGTTTATGAAAACAATGATCAAACTCATGTTGTTTTCAGGGATACTCTATTTCTCCATCGCAGCATTGTTTCCGTCATTGATTAGCCTGCTTGATCACCATCCAGACGGATATCTCGCCTATCTGGCGATAAATGCCAATCTCATTGCTTTGAAGTTGATGGCGATACTGCTATTCATCGCACTACTTGATCTGCTCTATACCCGTTGGGACTTTGCCAAACGCATGCGTATGAGCCGTCGCGAAATCAAAGAAGAAGTCAAGCGCCGAGAGGGGGATCCTCAGATTCGGGCAAAGATTCGGGAGTTACAGCGTGAGGCAGCGAAAAGGGCTGGCTCACTACGTAAAGTGCCGGAGGCGGATGTACTCATCACCAATCCAACCCACCTATCAATCGCTTTGGCTTATCAGCGAGGCGTTATGACCGCACCTCGGGTCATTGCCAAAGGGGCGGGGGAGCTGGCGGGTAAGATGCGTGAAGTCGCACGCCGTCATCAGGTGCCCCTGGTTGAGAATAAACGTCTGGCAAGGCGGTTATTTCAATCGGTTGATATCGATCAGCCTATTAGCGAAGAACTCTATCCTCTCGTGGCGAAGATTCTGGTTCGGGTCTTTGCCAAGCGAAAGCGTAGTGTGGATAGAACAGCCACCAGGTCAAGCGGCAAATACTAGAATGGAAACAATAAAAAGACTTATACGTGAGCAGGGCGACCTTGTCTTGGTATTAGGCATGATCGGTATTCTGATCGTGTTGTTTACACCAATTCCATCGCAGATCCTCGATTTTTTGCTGATCTCCAATCTTAGCTTCGCGATGTTGATTTTGCTCTTGACCTTTTATGTTGATAGGCCCCTTCAGTTTTCGACCTTTCCTTCCATCCTGCTTATTGCCACTCTATTTCGGCTTTCGCTTAACATTGCAGCAACACGTATGGTGCTTGGAGACGCTTATGCGGGAGAGGTAATTGATGCAATCGGTAACTACGTGGTCGGTGGTAACTACGTGATGGGATTGATTGTCTTTCTGGTGCTGGTGGTAGTGCAATATGTGGTTGTTACTAATGGTGCGCAGAGGGTTGCAGAAGTCGCAGCGCGTTTCACGCTTGATGCTATGCCCGGTAAACAGATGAGTATTGATGCAGATCTGAATATGGGACTGGTCAATGAACAGCAGGCGCAGGAGAGGCGTAAGAATATTGAGAAGGAGGCGAATTTTTATGGTGCTATGGATGGTGCCAGCAAGTTTGTTAAGGGCGATGCCATCGCTGGCATTATCATAATCATCATCGATATTATTGGCGGCTTGATCATTGGTGTCGCGCAGATGGGGATGGAGTGGTCTGAGGCATTGCGCCACTTCACACTATTGACGATTGGTGATGGTATTGTTACCCAGATTCCTGCACTGGTGATCGCTACAGGAACCGGTATTATTGTAACCCGTGCCGCATCAGATGAATCACTCAGTCTGGCGGTCTCTAGCCAGGTCACCAAATATCCAAAAATCTTAATAGTGATCGGCCTCGCGCTATTGGCATTGATGCTACTTCCCGGGATTCCAGCATTCCCCGTTTTTTTAGTATTAATGGTGATCATTTTATTGGCTGTTTACTCGTTTCGGGCCAAGCGGTCTCAAACCTCTTTACCTGAAGAAAGTGAGCCTGATACCGGTGAGCAGGATCTCTATGAGATGCTTGCTGTAGACCCCATCGAGATTCAAGTTGGCTTGAGGTTGGTGCCGCTATTTGGTGGTGATGACAGCCTGTTTATGGAACGGATTGCGATGTTTCGTAAACAATATGCTTTGGATCAGGGCTGCGTCATCCCCAAGGTCAGGGTTAAAGATAATAAGAAACTTCCTCCTCAAGGCTATGAAATTCGACTCTATGGTGCCAAGGTTGGCAGCGGAGAAGTACTCGATGATCGGCAGTTAGCGATTAATCCCGGTCAGGTCAGAGAGACCATAGACGGAATCCAGACTAAGGATCCTACCTATGGGTTACCTGCGGTTTGGGTTGTGGAGGATCAAGTCTCAAAGGCACGTGAGGTGGGTTATACCTTGGTGGAGCCAGCAATGGTGTTGATGACCCATCTAAGTGAAATTGTGCGTCAGCAGTCGTCGAATCTACTGACCCGTGCAGAGACGGAACGCCTTATCGAACGCGTCAAGGAGCAGGATCCTGGATTAGTTGATGAATTGATTCCTGGGGTGATGACGTTTACCGACGTACAGAAGGTCTTGCAGAATCTGCTGCGTGAAAAAGTTTCGATACGTAATATGGCCCTGATTCTTGAAGCTTTAGTCGATTACGGCAAGCAGACTAAAGATTTTGATCAGCTTACCGAACTTGTGCGTCAAAAGCTCGGTCCGTTGATCTGTCAGTCATTGGCTAATAAGGCAGGTGATTTGCATGTGCTATTGCTCGATCCATCCATCGAACGAACCCTCTCTGCTGGTGTACGAAACGAGAATGATAAGTCGAGGTTAACCATCGACCCCAATATATCGCAGCAAATTCTTACGAAAATAGCCAGTAGCGTGGAACGCATGATGCAATCGAATATGATGCCTGTGCTGCTTTGCGCGCCAGAGTTGCGACGCCATTTGCGTCACTACACCGAACGGGTCATGCCCCATCTCTCCGTGCTCTCTATGTCGGAAGTTCCCCATGCGATTAACGTTAAGTCATTTGGGATGGTGAGCTTATGAGCCTGAACCAGATAACCAGTCTTGTGTAGGGTGCGCTTGCCAAGAGGGAGGCTTTTTCGTTGAGGGAGATGCCTCATATAGCCGGACTCTGACTATCGGCCAGATACTTAAAGCACGGATTCTGCGTCACTACGAAGGTGGGCGTTACCTGGTTGATATCGAGGGATGGCAGCGTTTGCTGGAGGCGCTCTATCGTCTTCCCATTGATGGGGAGATTGGACGAGAGCTGTTTGAACGGGCGGCTCTGCTGCTGGTACATGTGTTTGCAATTAATGAGAAAACGAAGGAATAGATGATATGGGTAGTGCTTTAACAATTACCGAAGCGAGCATGATCAACGGGATGAAGCATCTCGACATCATCAGCCATAACTTGGCTAATGCCGACACGGCAGGGTTCAAACGGGATGTTGCCGTCATGCGGCCGTTTGGCTCCTACCTTCTCGAAGCAGGGAATGCCGGATTACATAGCGAGAAGGCGGGAATTTCTTCGGTGACTGATTTCAACATTGGTGTACCTCGCCATACAGGTAATCCCCTGGATTTAACGATCGAGGGCGATGGTTACTTTGCCGTCGAATCACCCCAGGGCACGCTCTATACACGACAGGGCTCCTTTGGCCTGGATGGAGCAGGACATCTGGTGACAGCAGCTGGTTACCGGGTGGTGGGTGATGTGGGTGATCTGCGCCTGACATCGGATCAACCGCGTATCGATAAAGAGGGAGCGATTTGGGAAGCGGGAGAGCTCGTGGGGCGTCTTAAAATAGCGCGTTTTACCGATTCCAGATCTTTGGAGAAGCTAGGTAGTGGTTACTACCGTGCCGGGGCTGCCGTTGCGCTGCCAGAGACGGCGCGGATGCCTGGATTACGTCAAGGATTTATCGAAACCTCAAATGTCAGTGCGATGAAAGAGATGGTTGATCTGATCTCTACTATGCGCCAATTAGAGGGTGGCCAAAAGGTTATTCAAGGTTATAGCGAGATGCTAGATCTGGCAATTCAGACTATCGCCGAAGTTTGATGCGCGTAGGCGCGAAGGAGTCAAAATGATTGAATCATTAAGTATCGGTGCGAGCGGCATGCAAGCACAGCAGACCCAGATTGATGTGATCGCAAACAATCTGGCTAACACTAATACCATGGGTTTCAAGAAAAGTCGGGTCGATTTTGAGGACCTGATGTATCGTGAGATGGCGCGATCACATAGTAGTCTCCTTGTCACCTCCGACCTTGATCGTCCGATTGGTGTCGGCGTCGGCGTCGCATCAACCGGTAAGGTTTTCACGACGGGTGAAGTGAAGAAGACCGAACGCTCACTGGATCTTGCGATTCAGGGCGAGGGATTCTTTGAGGTGATGATGGGGGATAACAGTTATGCCTACACCCGTAATGGGGCAATGCGTATCGACCGTGACGGCTATCTCGCCACAGCTGATGGCCACCGCCTCAGTGGATTGATCCAGGTGCCCAACGATGCAGAGGAGATTGCCATTCAAAACGATGGCAGTGTGTTGGCACAGGTAGCCAATCAGGATGAATTGATTGAGATCGGTAGTCTGGATCTGGTCCGGTTTGTCAATGCAGGGGGACTGACTCCGCTGGGTGATAATCTTTATTTGCCCTCTGAGGATTCTGGTGATGGCTATTATGGAATCCCCGGCGAGGAGGGTTTTGGCGGTGTTAATCAGGGTTACCTAGAAGCATCCAATGTCAATCTTGTTGAAGAGATGACGCAATTGGTGCTGGCTCAGCGTGCCTATGAAATCAACTCGAAGGTTGTTCAAGCATCCGATGAGTTGCTGAGCATCGTTAATAATCTGCGGCGTTAAGGTGCGAGGAGTGAGAGCTGTCGCTGCGATCATAATGTTGGTCACTGTCACGACAGCGGTTGTCGGGAGCGCCAGTATACCTGAAGTTGAAATCAGCCTGCGAGACACAGTCCGTCTGGCGGAGCGTACTTTTACACTAAGGGATATCGCTGACTTGAATGGCTCCAACACAAATTTAGTGTCTCGATTGGAGAGGGTTCTTATGGGACGTACTCCAAGGGCTGGTGTGTCGGCACAAATCGATCGCGATGCCATCGCGGCACGAATCGATCGTCTTCTGCCTGGGATTTCCAAGAGAGTGAGCTGGACAGGTGCGCCCCAGACTCGCGTGCAAGGTCGTTATCAGCGTTTCGACAGACAAGGTTATATCGATGCTGCTCAACTAAGACTAGATGGCTGGCTTGGTGAACGCTATGACAATTTCTCCGCGATACCTGCTGGTCATTATGAGGACATGCCGCTTCCCTTTGGGAAGGTGCGTCTCCATGCCGAGGTTGCTAAACGCGAGCGGGTAAGTAAACGGATGTGTGTTTGGGTCGATCTGCTTGTCGATGAACAGCGCTACAGCTCCATTCCTGTCTGGTTCGGTGTTTCTGCGAAAGCACAGGTTTACGAACTGAAGCGCCCCCTCTCTGCCGGCGCTCGGTTGGTGCCAGCGATGTTGCAAAAAAACAAGCGAGACTTGGCCTATGTTAGCGGCGCTCCGGTAACCGAATTAGCGGTTATCGAGGGACAGCGGCTGATACGGGATTTACCAGAGGGGACGGTATTGACTGAAGAAGTATTGGAGGCAGTACCTGATGTGGTCAAGGGACAGGAGCTTCAGGTGCGAGCCAGTGTTGGCAAGGTAGTCCTGACCACAGTAGCGCGTGCGTTGGAAGATGGTAATCGAGGAGAACCGATTAGGGTCGAGCGGCTTGATGGCAGTGATAACTATATTGCCAGGGTGCTTGATATCGGTTTGGCTGTTGTAGAGGGAGGATATCGATGAATCGCTATTTGAATTTGTGGGTGGGTTTGGTCGTGGGTTTGATGGCTTTCTCAGTAAGTGGTGAGAGCCTTTACAATGAGACAACCTACCAACCGCTTGTCAAAGACCACAGAGCCCGAGAGATCGGCCAACTGCTCACCGTCTTGATCTATGAGGCCGCCTCATCAACCACCAGTGCCAAGAGTGACACCAATAACTCCATGGATGTCTCTATGAAGGCAGGCCATGACGATACCATGCACGATGCCATTCTGGGCATGGGCAATAAATCGGTGGGGGGCGGAACCATTAACCGCACTGGCCGGTTAATGGCCAGCGTGTCAGTCACGATCGAATCGATTCTGCCTAATGGTGAGATGCTGGTGAAGGGTGAGCAGTCAATTGAGTTTAACAACGAAAACCAGTTTATCCACCTGGAGGGAAGGATCCGGCCAGAGGATATCAGTGCTGACAATACCATTCTCTCTACACGACTTGCCGACTCCAAGATTCGATATGTTGGGGAAGGGCTGTTGGGGCGTAGTCAGGAGCCTGGTTACATTACGAAATTTTTCAATTGGGTATTTTAATCATGAAGTCATTCATCACGCTGTTGATGCTGGCCGTACTCAACATCCAAGCGCATGC
>JARRQF010000183.1:0-7832 GCA_037382065.1 Candidatus Thiodiazotropha sp.
CATTCCCGGCGGCACGCGCCTAGCGGCTAACCGCTTAGCGTCACGCTATAATCGTCAATTTGTATGAAGCACCACACTAGCAAAGCTTTAACTAAGTATGCACATGCCAAGGGACAAGAGAATCTAGCATCGAGCGTCCCTTCTCCCTCCCGGGAGAAGGACAGGATGAGGGGATAGAAAACCATGATGCGGTTCGTACCTCACCACATCCTACATAATATGCTCATACCGCACGTTACGAATTATTCCATCACATTGACTCTAAAAATTTCACCGCGAAGGCCACAAAGGATATGACCTTTCGTGGTGAAATAGATTGGCTTGGCGCTTCCCCTGGTGTTTTTTAAACCGCTAGGTAACTCTTTTTGAAGTCGCGATAAAATTCGTGATTGCGTAGGATGCGGTGAGCGGTGCGAACCGCATCAATAGTGCGGTAGCTCACGAGCATCAATTTGGAAATATGGGATGCGATGAGGATGTCAAAAAGTTATTTAGGATTGGCAAGCCGGAGGAGGCAAGGTATAGTCACTACTCAACTAACCCCTGTGGGAGAGTTCGGCAAAGGCCGACGCCGAAGGCGCAAATCCGCCCGGAATCGCTCAGGCAACAGGACCGTGGGGGCAAGTTCTAATCTTGGAACTTAGGTTGACTCTGGAGAGTGGTGTCAAAACACCCACCGATGGGGCAGGCATTCAGGCGGCTCCCGGATGATGATTGAGCAGGCTTATATCTTGCAATCTACGCCCGGCAATCCCTGTTGAAAATGCCAAACTCTCAGGTTTAGGACAGAGGGGCGGCGTGAATGAATCTTCATTTGCGCCGCCTTTTTGCGTTTTGAACCGGAGAAAGTATGAGCAAGCAGACCGTTCTTTATACCCAGCATCAGACTATGGGAGCTAAGTTGGTGCCTTTTGGTGGCTGGGATATGCCATTGCATTACGGCTCTCAACTAGAAGAGCATCATCAGGTGCGACAGGATGCGGGAATGTTCGATGTCTCCCATATGACAGTGGTTGATCTCAAAGGCTCAGGTGTTAAACCTTTTCTGCGTTATTTGCTGGCCAATGATGTGGATCGTTTAAAGAGTTCAGGTAAAGCGCTCTATACCTGCATGCTTAATGAGCGTGGGGGGGTGGTGGATGATTTGATCGTCTACTACTTGAATGATGAGTGGTATCGCTTGGTTGTAAATGCCGCAACGACGGAAAAGGATCTGGCTTGGATAGAGAGTCAATCAGCCCCGTTTGATCTTACAATGACTCCCCGACGTGACCTGGCGATGATTGCTGTACAGGGACCGAACGCACGACAGAAAGCGCTCCCTTTGCTCTCCCACAAACTGCAAAAGAGTGGAGGTGATCTGAAACCTTTTAATGCTATTGCTGATGGTGAGTGGTTCCTTGCTCGCACCGGTTACACAGGAGAAGATGGTTACGAAATCATGCTGCCAACTGATCAAGCGGCTGACTTCTGGCAGCGCTTAAACCTGGCGGGCGTCGCCCCCTGTGGGCTTGGCGCACGGGATACACTACGTCTTGAGGCTGGTATGAATCTCTATGGCTCTGATATGGATGAAGAGACATCTCCTCTGGAGTCTGGCTTAGGGTGGACCGTTGCCTGGGACCCTGAAGATCGTCAATTTGTCGGACGCTCAGTATTGGAGCAGCAGCGGAATGATCCACAAAAAAAGAAATTCGTTGGTTTACTCTTGACCGGGCGAGGTGTACTGCGCAACCATTTGAAACTATTCAGCGGGGAGCAGCAGATTGGTGAAATCACCTCAGGCGGGTTTGCTCCCACTCTTGAGCGCTCCATTGCTTTTGCCCGTGTGTCGGCAGATATTGGGGAAAGCTGTGAGGTTGAGATTCGTGGTAAACGGGTTTTGGCACAGGTGGTTAAACCCCCGTTCGTACGCCAGGGAAAAGCTCTTCTGGCGCTGTAGCTAAATCGTCCAATACCTGATGTATGGTTCAGGATATTAATAATCAATTCCTAAAAAGGGTAGAAATATGAGCAATACACCTACTGATCGCCGCTATGCGAAATCTCATGAATGGATAAAAGACGAGGGAGATGGCAGCTTCACTATTGGCATTACCCATCACGCTCAAGAATTATTGGGCGATCTGGTGTTTGTCGATTTACCAGAGGTTGGCATGTCACTTGAGGCTGGTAGTGATTGTGCTGTGGTTGAGTCGGTCAAGGCGGCATCCGATGTCTACAGTCCGGTAAGCGGTGAAGTCATCGCGGTGAATGAGGTACTGGATGGTGCTCCAGAGACCATCAATGAAGATGCGTTTGGCACTGGATGGATGTTCAAAGTCAAATTATCCGATAAGGCGGAACTCGATAATCTGTTTGATGCGGATGCTTACGATGCGCTAGTGGCCGAGGATGCTTGAACCTAAAAAATCAATTGACCACTCCACTCTGTAACTCATTGGCTAATTTTACTAAAAAATTGGACGAGTATGCCATTTATTCCTCATACTGAAGAAGATATTCAAGAGATGCTGGCGACCATTGGTGTCGAAAGTATTGATGACCTGTTTGATGAGATCCCTGCTGAACTGCGCTGTGGTGAACTGGATGCGATTCCATCCGGTCTGCCCGAAATGGCGGTTTCCAGATTGATGCAAACCCGTGCTCGTGCTGATGGGCAGCCGCTCTGTTTTATCGGTGCCGGAGCCTATGACCATCATATTCCGGCAGCCGTCTGGGAGCTTACAGCTCGGGGCGAGTTTTATACCGCCTACACCCCCTACCAAGCGGAAGCCAGTCAGGGGACTTTGCAGCTATTGTATGAATTTCAGTCAATGATGACAGGGTTGACCGCAATGGATCTATCCAATGCGTCGCTCTACGATGGCGCATCCGCCTTGGCTGAAGCCGTTTTAATGGCTGTACGAGCCCATCGCAAATCGAAATCCAAACGTATTCTTATACCACGCTGCTTGCACCCCGCCTATCGTCGGGTGGTGCACACCATTGTGCGCAATCAGCAGATTGAGTTGGTTGAGGTTGGCTATAATAGCCAGACTGGTTCGATTGATAGGGTTGATCTGGAAAAACATGCCGGTGCAGATTACGCAGCCTTAGTGATACCTCAGCCCAACTTTTTCGGTATCTTGGAAAATGTCGATGAGTTGACTGATTGGGCGCATAGCAACGGTATGCTGGCTATTGCCGTGGTCAACCCTTTGGCGATGGCCCTTCTTAAGCCTGCTGGAGAGTGGGGTGAAGAGGGTGCCGATATCTGTTGTGGTGAGGGACAGCCTCTTGGTGCGCCATTGGCATCCGGTGGTCCCTACTTCGGTTTTCTCTGTTGCAATAGTAAACTGATGCGGCAGATGCCGGGTCGTATTATTGGTAAAACAGTCGATCTGAATGGTACGACTGGATATACTCTGACCCTACAGGCAAGGGAGCAACATATTCGTCGTTCCAAGGCGACATCCAATATCTGTACTAACCAGGGTTTGATGGTGACAGCTGCCACCATTCATATGACGCTGATGGGTGCAACGGGTCTGCAGCGTGTCGCTGCCGCCTGTCATGCCAATACCCAAAAATTGAGCCGTGCACTCAGCGCTCTGCCGGGGGTGAAACCACTCTTTTCAGGAGCGGTTTTTCATGAGCAGGTTCTCTCTTTACCAATTGAAACTAAAAGCGTGCTGCGTTCCTTGGCGGCCCATAATCTATTGGGAGGGTTCGATATGAGTGAGGATTATCCTGAATTAGGTAATGCCCTGCTGGTGTGTGCAACAGAGCTGCGTAGTGAGGAAGATATCGAAAACTACCGCAGTAAGCTGGAGCGTGTGTTTCAATCTCGGCTTAAGACGCCTTGTCAGTTAAAACCGGATTGGTAATCCTATATGATATATGAACACTCACGAGATGGACGTCGGGCAATTGCTCAGGCACCTCTGGAAACGGCCGAGCTGTCAGGTATTCCTTCCACGATGCTGCGTAAGTCTCCACCCTCACTTCCCCAGGTTTCTGAGATGCAGGCTGTGCGACATTTTACCCGTTTGTCGCAGAAGAACTTCTCAATAGACACCCAGTTCTACCCATTGGGTTCCTGTACCATGAAGTACAATCCCAGAGTCTGTCATACATTGGCGAGTCTACCTGGGCTGTTATCGCGTCATCCACTGGCGCCAGAAACTCATAGCCAGGGTTTTATGGCTTGTCTTTTTGAGTTGCAAGAGATTCTTAAGGTTGTTACTGGCATGCATGCGGTTTCGCTCACTCCCGCTGCGGGTGCTCAGGGAGAGTTTGCTGGTGTTGCGATGATTCGCGCATATCATGATGCCAGAGGCGATTCGGCTCGATGTGAAATTCTCGTGCCGGATGCGGCGCATGGTACCAATCCGGCTTCTGCGGTGATGTGTGGCTATCAAGCTCGGGAGATTCCAACTGCTGCAGATGGCGATATCGATGTGGATGCGTTACGTGCTGCCCTAGGCCCAAAAACGGCGGGCATTATGTTGACGAATCCTTCCACTGTTGGTGTTTTCGAACGTCGCATTAAAGAGATTGCCGGATTGGTACATGAGGCTGGAGGGCTACTCTATTATGATGGTGCCAATCTAAATGCCATTCTAGGAAAGGTTCGTCCTGGCGATATGGGATTTGATGTTATCCATATGAATCTTCACAAAACTTTCTCCACACCTCATGGCGGAGGTGGCCCGGGTGCTGGACCTGTCGGAGTTAGTCAGCGTTTGGAACCCTATCTGCCGATACCTATGGTCGATTTTGATGGCAATGACTATTGCTGGCTCACTGAGAAAGATCGCCCCCATTCCATTGGGCGTCTTTCAGCCTTTGCTGGTAATGCCGGGATACTGATTCGTGCCTATATCTATGCCCGTCTGCTGGGTCGTGAGGGGATGCATCGGGTTTCGGAATTTTCAACCCTAAATGCTAACTATCTCTTGAAGCGTCTGATGGCAGTGGGTTTTGATGCGGCCTATCCTAAGCGGCGCGCCAGTCACGAGTTTATTTTAACCTTGAAAAAGCAAGCTAAGGAGTTGGGTGTGAATACCATGGATTTTGCCAAACGATTGCTAGATTATGGAGTACACGCCCCTACCACCTATTTTCCGTTACTAGTCCCCGAGTGTCTGTTGGTTGAGCCGACCGAGACTGAAGCCAAGGAAGAGCTGGATCGTTTTATCGAGATCATGAGCACGATCAAGCTTGAGGCTGAGAGTCAGCCAGAGATGGTGAAGCTGGCACCACACACCATGCCTGTTAAGCGGCTTGATGATGTACGGGCAGCACGAGAGTTGGATCTGACTTGGAAGCACAACAGGTAGTGCCATTATTTGATTAGACTGGTCTACCCAGACCTATGAGGTTATGGGTTTGCAGCGACATACCCTGATCTTTTTAGGATCATCAGTCGTCATAATTCTATACAATATTTTCGTCCATTAACTTATAGCGACAAGGAGTAACTATGTCGGCATTGATCTGCGGTTCATTCGCTTTTGATACCATTATGGTCTTCCATGACCACTTTAAAAATCACATTCTTCCCGATCAGGTGCATATCCTAAATGTCTCCTTTCTAGTGCCCGATATGCGGCGGGAATATGGTGGCTGTGCTGGTAATATTGCCTATAATCTGAAGTTACTGGGTGGTGATGGTAAGCCGGTCGGAACGGTAGGTGATGACTTTGCACCCTATGCGAAATGGATGGAGGAGTGTGGTGTCAGTGATGATCATCTCAAAGTCATAGCTGGCAGTTATACCGCTCAGGCCTATATCACGACTGATAAGGATGATAATCAGATTACGGCTTTCCATCCGGGGGCGATGAACGAGGCACATCAGATTAATGTCTCAAAAATAGAAGGATGCACCTTGGGTATGGTTTCGCCCGATGGTCGTCAGGGCATGATTGATCATGCTGAACAGTTCGCCAGTGGTGGTATACCCTTTATATTTGATCCGGGTCAAGGCATGCCTATGTTTGATGGCGATAGTCTACTGACCTTCGCCGAGCAAGCGACCTGGATGGCGTTTAATGATTATGAAGCGATGCTCATGCAGGAGCGCACAGGTAAAAATCTGAAGCAGTTGGCGCAGATGGTGAAGGCGGTGATTGTTACACGCGGTGCGGAAGGGTCGCAGGTTATTACTCGTGACCAAGTTATTGAGATACCCGCAGCGCCGGTAAAGGCTGTGGTTGATCCAACGGGTTGTGGAGATGCCTATCGTGCTGGGCTTATATATGGCCTGATGAATAATATGGATTGGCAAACCACTGGCAGAATTGCGGCTCTAATGGGGGCTATTAAGGTGGAGCAGGCAGGCACACAAAACCATATTATCACGCAGGATGAACTGGGGCATAGGTTTGAAAAGGCATTCGACTACCGGTTTTAATTTCATGCCGTCTTATCGTGAAGAATACTTAGTATAATTTCGCAAAAATGTTTTCCCGATTGTTAGAGGTTTAAGATGGCTGATCGTGATTGCGATGCTCATTCGCTTCCGTTGAAATCTGTGGATGAGGCGTTGGCCTTTCTTCTGAATGATGCAAAATCGCTAACTGAGAGCAGATTGCTTCCCCTCAGTATGGCTTTGGGCCGCGTATTGGCGGAACCCGTGAGAAGCTATGTGGATGTCCCGCCTTGGGATAACAGTGCAATGGATGGCTATGTCCTGAGATTCCAAGACCTTGCTAGTGAATCTGGCCTCTTACGTGTTACACAACGGATACCTGCTGGATCAACAGGTGTGTCGCTGGAGCCAGGAACGGCGGCGCAGATCTTTACTGGTGCTCCCATTCCGCCTGGTGGGGACACTGTTGTGATTCAGGAGCGGTGCGAACGTCAGGAGGATAAGCTGATGGTTAAGGCATCGCCTGTTCTCGGGGCCAATATTCGGCGTGCAGGAGAAGATATCCTGCAGGGGGAGGAGATCCTGAAACCCGGTTTACGACTGGCGCCTCAACATCTGGGGTTGGCAGCATCGGCCGGGGTTGCTGAGCTGTCTGTCTACCGTCGTTTGAAGGTGGCCCTGTTTTCCAGTGGTAACGAGCTGGTTATGCCCGGTGATAAGTTAAGCGCAGGACAGATCTATAACTCCAATCAGTTCACCCTGGCTGGTCTTGTGCAGCAGTTGGGTTGTGAAGTGGTTCAGTTGGGTATTATTGAAGATAGTTTTAAGGCGACCTGTGACGCTTTGCAGCGGGGTGCGGAAGAGGCCGATTTGGTATTGGCCTCAGGGGGCGTTTCGGTTGGTGAAGAGGATCATGTTAAGTCGGCCGTTGAAAGTTTAGGCTCTTTGGATCTTTGGAAGATCGCCTGTCGGCCGGGTAAACCTTTGGCCTACGGTCGCATCGCTGGTACACCATTTCTCGGTGCACCGGGAAATCCAGTCTCCCTATTTGTTATTTTTATGATTTTTGCCAGACCCTATATTCTGCGTATGCAGGGTTTGACGCAAGGTATTCAACCGAGAGTAGAGAAAGTAATCGCCGGTTTTAAAAAGGAAGCCACTGATAAGCGCCAAGAGTATGCTCGCGGGCGCCTTGAAACAGATGATCAAGGGCGTGCGGTGGTTCGTTTGTTTTCCAACTCTTCATCGGGAGTTTTGAATTCTGTGGTTTGGGCCAATGGGCTAGTGGTATTACCTCCGTTAACCGCAGTTTCACCGGGCGATTTGGTAGACTTTATTCCATACAGTGAGTTTTAATCCTAGTGTGGTGCTTCATACAAATTGACGATGATAGCGTGACGCTAAGCGGTTAGCCGCTAGGCGCGTGCCGCCGGGAATGGCTTCTCCCTTTCCAAGGCGCGCAACAACGCGGATG
>JARRQF010000184.1:0-18173 GCA_037382065.1 Candidatus Thiodiazotropha sp.
GAGTTAAGATAAATCGCCTCTTCAGTCGAATTCGTGGGTTACTGCTAAGTCATATCTACCCACTCAATTCAGATCATCCCCTCTCCCCCTTGCGGGAGAGGGCCAGGGTGAGAGGGATATAAAATAGCGTATGCGCAGCTTACACCACTATCATGAAATGTGTCATGCAAATGCCTGCCGCTTTCTGAGATTGAGTGGGTATCTCGACGGGTCCCATAAGATCAACGTAGTGCGATTGCCCTGACCTGCAACCTACGCAGTTGGGAAAGATATTTCGTCTGTCTGATTGGTTTTCTATCCCCTCATCCTGTCCTTCTCCCAGGAGAGGGGGTGTTCTTTTTTAGCTTGTCCATTGTCTGGAACTTGGATGAACCTAGGTATAAGCCAGGTTTGGTGCTAACCAGCGTTCGATCTCCTCTATCGGCATGCCTTTGCGAACAGCGTAGTCCTCAATTTGGTCTCGGTTGAGTTTGCCGACCGTAAAGTAGCGTGCCTGAGGGTGACTCAGGTAGAGGCCGCTCACAGATGCTGTTGGTACCATAGCCTTGCTCTCCGTTAACCAGATGCCGGTTTTTTCCTGAATCGAGAGGAGTTCCCACAATAGATCCTTTTCGGTGTGGTCAGGGCTTGCTGGGTAGCCCATTGCGGGACGGATGCCAATGTAGTTCTCTTTTATGAGTTCATTATTGTTCAGTGATTCGTCTTTGGCATAGCCCCAGTACACTTTGCGTACCTGCTGATGTAGCCATTCGGCAAGTGCTTCGGCCAGTCGGTCGGCGAGGGCTTTAAGAAGAATCGTGCTGTAGTCATCGTGCTCCTGTTCAAACTGGGTAATCTTGGCGTCGATGCCGATACCAGCGGTGCAGGCAAATGCTCCGACATAGTCCGTTTGAGCGGATGATTCAGGTGCGATGAAATCGGCTAGGCATTCGTTATATTTGCCCTTGGGTTGACGACCCTGTTTTCTCAGATTGTGTATCTTGGTTAGCGTTTGCTGGCGGCTATCATCGGCGTAGAGGAGGATGTCGTCCCCTTCGGCATTGGCTGGAAAGAGGCCAACCAGGGCGGAGGCACGTAACCACCTTTCGGTAATGATCTGCTCGAGCATCTCTTGGGCATCGTGAAATAACTTTGTGGCTTCCTCGCCTTTAAGTGGATCCTCAAGGATTTGCGGATAACGTCCTTTGAGCTCCCAGGCGTGGAAAAAGAAGGTCCAGTCGATATAGGGAGCCAGCTCAGCGATGGGAATATCATTGAGAGTTACTAGGCTGGCGGGATGATGGCCAGGTTTGCCGCTCTGCTGCACATGGACGAGCTCAGCCCCTTGCGGTGGTTGGAACCCGGCTCGGCAGAGGTGGGGTGGATAGGGGGTGAAGCTTTGCCAGTCGATTGGGGTTGGGTTTTTTCGAGCCTCCTCAAGCGAGATCAGGTGACGAGCCTCATTGGCGCTGGCACGGCGCTGGCGCACAAGCTCATACTCTTCTCGTAATTGTTTGACATAGTCATCGCGATGCTCTTTGGAGAGTAGATTGGAGGCAACATTTACTGCTCGGGAGGCGTCAGGTACGTAGACTACCGGATGGTCATACTGAGGTTCGATTTTTACTGCGGTATGGGCTATCGAGGTGGTGGCACCGCCAATCATTAGGGGAAGATTCATGCCTTGGCGCTGCATCTCTTTGGCGATATGTACCATTTCATCCAGGGAGGGGGTGATCAGTCCGGAGAGGCCGATTAGATCGACCTGTTCCTCTTTCGCTTTTTGTAGAATGGTCTCAGCAGCTACCATTACGCCAATGTCGATGACTTCGTAGTTATTACATTGAAGCACCACACCGACAATGTTTTTACCAATATCATGTACGTCGCCTTTAACGGTGGCCATCAGTATTTTGCCTTGTGCGTGTGTGCCACACTCCGCCTTTTCTGCTTCTAGGTAGGGTTCCAGGTAGGCCACGGACTTTTTCATTACTCGAGCCGATTTGACTACTTGGGGTAGGAACATCTTTCCTGCGCCGAATAGGTCGCCCACCACATTCATACCGTCCATCAGAGGGCCTTCGATGACATCCAGTACTTTGCTGGCTTGTTGGCGAGCCTGCTCGGTGTCTTCGTCGATAAATTCTGTGATGCCCTTAACCAGGGCGTGTTCCAGGCGCTTGTTAACTGGCCAGGCGCGCCACTCAGCATCCTCCTTTGCCACTGGTTCGTTCTTTCCTCCCTGATAGTTAGGGGCTAGTTCAACCAGGCGGTCACTGGCCTGAGGGTCGAGGTTGAGCACAACTGCTTCTACAGCATCGCGCAGCTCGGTGGGCAGGTCGTCATAGACGGCAAGTTGTGCGGCATTCACGATGCCCATGTCCATGCCCGCTTGGATAGCGTGGTAGAGAAATACCGCATGGATGGCTTCGCGAACTGGGTTATTGCCTCGAAAAGAAAAGGATACATTGGAGACTCCGCCAGAGACCATCGCATAGGGCAGGGTTCGTTTAATCTCTCGGGTCGCTTCGATGAAGTCTACGCCGTAGTTATTGTGCTCTTCGATGCCTGTGGCGATGGCGAAAATATTGGGGTCGAAGATAATGTCTTCAGCTGGAAAGCCGACTCTCTCTGTCAGCAGTTGGTAGGCTCGAGTACAGATCTCTATTTTGCGTGCCTGGGTGTCCGCCTGTCCCTGCTCGTCGAAGGCCATGACGATGATGGCGGCACCATAGCGGCGGCAGAGTCTGGCCTGTTGCAGAAATTTCTCCTCTCCCTCCTTCATTGAGATGGAGTTCACAATGGGTTTTCCCTGTACGCACTGCAGCCCCGACTCGATAATCTCCCATTTCGAGGAGTCAATCATCACAGGGACTTTCGAAATCTCAGGCTCTCCCGCGCAGAGGTTAAGAAATTGCCGCATGGCGGCAACCCCATCTAACATCGCCTCGTCCATGTTAATGTCGACCACTTGTGCGCCGTTTTCTACCTGTTCACGACAGACGTCCAGGGCTTCGTCATACTTCTCGTTGAGGATCAAGCGTTTGAATTTGGCGGACCCGGTAACATTGGCCCGCTCACCGATATTAACAAACAGTGACTCTGAGCTGATGTTCAACGGTTCAAGGCCTGACAGGCGACACTGCTTCTCAAGTTGTGGGCGTTGACGTGGTATCTTTCCCTCCAAAGCTGTGGCTATCGCCTGGATATGCTGCGGGCTTGTGCCGCAGCAGCCACCAACGATGTTAACAAAACCGGCGTCGGCCCACTCGCTGAGGTATTTAGCCATTTGCTCTGCATCGAGGTCGTATTCTCCGAACTCATTGGGCAGTCCTGCGTTTGGGTGGGCTGAGACGAAGCACTCTGAGATGCGCGACATCTCTTCGACATACTGACGTAGAAGATCGGGGCCCAATGCACAGTTTAGGCCGATGGAGATGGGCTTAATGTGGCGCAGACTATTATAGAAAGCCTCGGTGGTCTGGCCAGATAGGGTACGGCCGGATTGGTCCGTGATGGTGCCAGAGATCATAATAGGGAGTTGAAGATCATCCTCTTCAAAGACCTGTTCGCAGGCAAATGTGGCCGCTTTGGCGTTGAGGGTATCGAAGATCGTTTCGATCAATAGCAGGTCACAGCCGCCAGCAATCAGCCCGCGGGCCGCCTCGGCGTAGGCGGACACCAGTTCGGCAAAGTCGATGTTGCGTGCAGCTGGGTCGTTTACATCAGGTGAGATAGAAGCCGTGCGGTTGGTTGGGCCAAGTACTCCAGCAACAAAACGGGGTTTTTCCGGAGTGCTGTGTTGATCGGCCGCTTCTCGGGCTAGTCTGGCCCCTGCTTCACTCATCTCATAGGCCAGCGTTTGCATGTCATAGTCGGCCATAGAGATACGGTTGGCACCAAAGGTGTTGGTCTCGATAATGTCAGCACCTGCCTCAAGATAGGCTAGGTGGATATTGCGAATGATCTCTGGTTGAGAGAGCACGAGCAGATCGTTGTTACCCTTTAAGTCACTTGGCCAGTCGCTGAAGCGGTTACCGCGATAGTCCTGTTCAGTCAGGTTGTGGCGTTGGATCATGGTGCCCATAGCCCCATCGAGAATGAGGATGCGTTGTTGTAGGATGGACTCAATGAGGAGGGGTATGTTCGCGGCGTGCATTAGTATACCTTATTGTGGATTCTGAACCTGAAATAGTAAGCGGGCCATCCGTAGCTACTTAGGTTTTATCTAAAATGGCCGACAATTATAAGGCCCCAGAATAGGAGAGGCGAATAAACTATGTCTATTGATGTGTTGCGATGGCGCGTTGAAATACAAACTGGGGGTATGTTTTCTCGTAAGTTTGGTCTATAGGAGTGGCAAGAGCCCCTCTGTTAATTCCTACGTGAATAGCATATAAATACTTAAAATCAACTCTGCCCTAGTGCTGTCTTTTTAAAGTCCGGGGCTGGATAAATGAATACCGACTCTTTGTAAGGATGGAAAAGCGTGTTAAAACAAGCGTTTCTAGTAGATGACTCAAAATCGGCGCGAATTGTTCTCAGTCGTATGTTAAAAAAAGCCTGGAGACAATTGCAGAGATCAAAAAGGAGGCCCGGTTTGAAACCACCCCTATTGTGATGTGTACCGCTAATGAGGGGGATGAGTATGTGCAGGCAGCCGTTGAACATGGTGCCTTGGGCATTTTGGCCAAGCCGCCGACAGAGGAGAGTTTGGGCGAGATTATCCAACTGATCGAGCGGCATCAGCAAGAGGTTGCTGATAGTAAACTTTCTGAAGCTGAGGATGTTGCCAGTATACCTTCTGAAGATGTTGTTGCTCAGGCACCGACTGAAGTGGCTGTTATTGCTGCAAGTCTTTCTGATGAGGATGTTCAACGTATTGCTCAGGAGGTTGCATCACAGACCGCCCGTCAAGTGGCGGAACAAGCTGCGAAGGAGACTACTCTGCAAACCATACAGGAAGCAACTGAGCAAGTGGTGTCTGAGGTGCTAGATGAGCGTCTTGAAGCTGCTCTAGGTGCCTATCTTGATCAAAAGCTTGAGCCTTTGGTGTTGAATCTTGTACGTAAAGAGATTGCCGAAGTGAAGCCTGTAGAGGTCGAGAGGTCGATAGCTCAGCAATACGCGAGGATGTGGTGGAGCATGTCAATCGGAATCTGGAAGATTTCGTGCGGCAGCTCAATCAACGCACTATGGAAGAGCAGATTCAGGCCAGTGTCTACGGAAAGATCGCTGAGGTGACAGAGGACTTTTCCACACGCTTGAAAGAGCAGGAGGAACGGATTCTCAATCAGGTTCCAGAGAAGAACGACATGATTGAGCATATTCGAGTGATTACCGAAGGTTCTATTGAAGCTCAAGTTCATGAGACAGCCACTCAAGTGGCTCATGAAATTGCTAATTCGGTGGCAACCGAGCGGGTTGAGCAGGTCCTGGATCAGCGTCTGCCTGAGCAGGATATCGAGATTAAAGAGCAATCGGGTGGGGGCAATATCATCTGGATTGTGCTTGGTGTATTGTTACTGGCATCAGCGATTGGGTTCTACTTTCTCCTTTAACCTAAAAAGATCAGTTGGAGAGCGTGATGTTCAGATATGGCCGGAAACCCCGGATGCCATCAGATGATGAAGTGCTGCCAGGTCGCGCTACTCCAATCCAACCAACAGCTAAGCATTTTGTGAATGGCCATACGATGCTCGGGCCTTTTTCAGATGATCTGCAGAAGGCAATGTTTGGCATGGGCTGTTTCTGGGGGGCGGAGCGCCATTTCTGGGAAACTCCTGGGGTGTATGTCACAGCCGTAGGTTATGCGGGAGGTGGGACACCCAATCCAACCTATGAAGAAGTATGCACAGGCATGACAGGGCACAATGAAGTGGTGTTGGTGATTTATGATCCTTCACAGGTAGCGTTCCAGGACCTACTAAAAGCTTTTTGGGAGTCTCATAACCCGACTGAAGGGATGCGTCAGGGAAACGATCAGGGTACTCAGTACCGTTCAGGGATCTATACCTTCAGCAATGAACAGATGATCCTGGCCGAGACATCTCGTGAGCACTACCAACATGCTTTAGGGCAGGTAACTTCAGCACCGATTACCACCGAAATTCTTCCTGCACCGGTGTTTTACTACGCCGAAGATTATCACCAGCAGTACTTAGCAAAAAACCCTGACGGATATTGCGGTCTTGGCGGTACTGGCGTCAGCTACCCTCGATGATTTTGGCTAGGTAGGCCAGCTAGCTTCTGCGTTGCAGATTCAGTGACATCGCTACTCAAATTAAAGCATACCTATGATAAGGTTGAAGCTGCGGCTATTCCGTTTTATGCAAGACTTCGCCCTCTTGATTGACAACTTCCACGCCGACACTAATTCCCTCTCGAATACTCGCCGTGACCACACAGAATTCTTCGAACAGGGTTAGGCAGCGATTGAGTTTCTTTGAACTCAGCAATTCGTCTCCTGCTGTGATACGCACGTCCATGCGACCAACCCGGAGGCGTTTTTTATCATTGCGAACCATTGTGCAGGTTACTGCGGTGGAGATATTGCGTGATGGTGCGTCTTCTTTTGCCAGGCAGAACATTAGGCTGGCACTTAGGCAGTTAGCGGCAGCTGCAGCAAGCATACGCGAGGCATTTGGTCCGTTTCGTTCTCCTAGTGGGGGCGGTTCGTCCATGAGTATGTCAGGTGCCTTATTCAGATCAAATTTCACTCGGAAGGCGTAATCGTCTTCCTGTTCAAGGTGAAGGGTGAACTTACCCATCTCTTCCGTCATTTGTTCTCTCCTCCGGTTAATGATTTAGAGCCACTTTCTGCCATGCTGTGTGATGCTCAATTAAATGTAAGGCTTGATGGAGTAAGCTTAAGCCTGGTTCAGTCCGGTGCCAGGTTGATGCGCCGGATGGATGGGGTAGCGGAATCAGGTCTATCTTTCTCTTATTTCGTATCAATGGATGGCTTTGGCCGATGATATGCACTAGTTTATCTATAGGAAGAAACTGAGAAATGGCAAGCTTGCCAACAGGGATGATTAATTCTGGTTGCAGCAATGTAATCTCACGATTAAGCCATTGCTGGCATGACGCAATTTCATCTGACGAAGGTACGCGGTCGCCACCCTTGGGGTTTTTGCCAGGAAAGCAGCGGCAGACAGCGGACATGTAGACCCTGTTGCGGAAATCGCTCTCATCCAAGCCGATTGATGCAAACCATTTAAACATCGTTTTGCCTGCGGTCCAAGCAAAGGGTTTACCAGCAGGGCCCTCTTTGTCTCCTGGAGCTTGACCAACTAGCAATATTGCTGATGGCACCGCTTTGCCTGTGACTACTGGGCCAGTCATGGCATGGCAGAGTTGGCATTGACTCAGCGCTTTTTGATGTTTTTTTAATGCTTGCAGAGTGTTCATCAGATTTTGATTTGGGTCTAAGCTATAGAGTTTAACCGATTCGATTTCAGATGCGTTTCAGATTGTAGCGATTGAATCAGAGTTAAAGCAAGGTGTATGGAGTGAGCTTCCTATTGGGCGCGGCGCTGAAATTGGTAAGCCCTGGATATCTCACTCAAAACAATAACACAATAGTTCACGGATTGACCGGGTAGTCGTTATGATGGTAAGCCAGATAGGGTAATCAACCATCAAATGTCGATGCATTGACCGAATTTCCAGTGATTTGGAGGAGTATGATGAAAGCTGTTTTATTGACGGAGTTGGGAGAGCCTGAGGTTTTATCTGTACAGCAGATTTCAGAACCACACATAGAAAATCCCACAGATATCAAAGTTAAAATCATGGCCGCCGGCATCAATCCGCTCGATGCCAAACTTCGTCGATATGGCGTGTTAACAGAGGAAGGGTTACCTGCCGTACTGGGGTGTGATGGCGCCGGAGTGGTGGTCGAAGCTGGTGATGAAGTCAGTCTGTTTCGACCCGGAGATGAAGTGTGGTATTGCCATGGAGGCTTGGGCGGTCTGCAGGGTAATTATGCTGAGTATACGGTGCTTGATGAGCGTGTATGTTGTCGAAAACCCGCTTCGATCGATTTTATTCATGCGGCAGCGGCACCACTGGTATTGATTACCGCCTGGGAGGCAATTTTTGGGCGTGCTCGTCTTACCAATGAGATGACATTATTGGTACATGGTGGCGCTGGTGGGGTGGGACATATTGCTATCCAGTTAGCCAAGCAGGCTGGAGCAAGGGTGCTTGCTGCAGTGAGAAGTGAGGAAAAACGGCAATTTGTTACCGAGCTTGGGGCTGATGGTGCTATTCTGTATGAAGATGGAAGCGTTGCCGATCAGGTGACGGCATTGACCGATGGCCGTGGTGCCGATGTGGTACTCGATACGATTGGGCCTGAAGTATTTAAGCAGTCGATCGAGGCCACTGCGCACTATGGGGATCTGATAACCCTGCTTGATCCCGGTCCTGATATGAACTGGAAGGAGGTGCGTAATCGCAACCTGCGAGTCGGTTTTACATTCATGCTCACGCCGATGCTGCGAGATCTCCCTCAAGCCAGAAGCAATCAGGTCGCTATATTGTGTGACTGTGCAGAAATGATCGATAGTGGTAGCTTAAAAATCAGTGTCAACCAAACATTTTCATTAGAGCAGGTTGCTGAGGCTCATCAACTGATTGAACAAGGAGGTATGCAGGGAAAGTTAGTTCTGACGCCCTAGCAGGTTTTACCAAAGTTCTTTTTGACTTGATGAAATAGATGTTGTTATGCCGCAACTATAGCAAGTGACTATTGTTACAACTTTTCATCTCGGCACTTTGACAGGGTAGTCTGAGTGATGACCATGCTTATTAGAATCATACAATCAAAGTTTTACTGGCTTGTGCCGCTGCTATTCTGGTTTAGCCTCACTTGCACCTCTGTGGTATGGAATCTCCTGATGTTTGATAGCAGCGTTAAAGACGTTGCCTACGAACGTGGCCATATTATGTATGAAATGGTTCGCTTGACCAAGATTAACCCCTATCTTATGGAGGCTCAACCAGAGATCTTTAAGCGGCAGAGTATGGAGAATATCCAGTATCGGGTCGTTTCCAATAAGCCTCACAATCCTGAAAATAGAGCGGACATGTGGGAAAGTAAAGCACTCCATGAATTTGAGTCTAGTCCAACGCCTCTCTTTGAATATGGCGAGGGCCTCTATCGTTTCATCGGCCCACTCTATATGCAGCCACTCTGCCTTACCTGTCATGGTGAAGGAGATGCCAAGGAAGGAGATGTTAGGGGTGGCATTAGTGTGGAGGTCGCCACAAAGCCAATCATAGAATCACAGTATCAGTCCCGACAGGTGATGCTCTACATGCACCTGGCTGGGTTTTTATTGATTACATCAATCAGTATTTTCTTTATGCATCATCTACGTACTCATTGGAAATTGCTGAATCGGACGCAAAATCAACTGGAAGATCAGAAGCAGTTTCTAAGTAATGTAACAAACAGTATGACTGAAGGGTTTGTGGTATTGGATACTGAAGGACGGGTTAGTTTTACCAATCCTGAGTGTGAACAGCTTCTGGGGTGGCAGGATTCAGAGTTAAAGGGGCGCGATTTTGTGGAACTGGTCTACAGCAAACGGAATAAGGAGGGCTTCGTTCTATCTGAGTGTGCGATCAATCAAACGCAGAAGGACGGCCAGGTCCGTAAAGAGTTGGAAGATCTGTTTTTCGATAAGCAGGGGCGTGCGGTGGATGTGTCACTGTCGGTGTCACCATTGATTGGAAAGGAGCAGTCAAATGGTGTGGTTGTTATGTTTAATGATATTGCGGAGCGGAAGCAGGCCCAAGAGGAACGGGCGCGTTTGGAACGGGAGTTGAACCAGACCCATAAGATGGAGGCGGTGGGCCACTTGGCGGGGGGTATCGCCCATGAGATCAATACCCCGATTCAGTATGTTGGTGATAATCTGCGTTTTTTTAAAGAGGCCTATGAGGATCTTAGCCTATTGCTTGCTGCATATCAGGAACTGCTCACGCAGGTGGACGGCGATGAGCGATTCAAGTCCCAGGTGGAGCAGGTTTTGAAAGCGATCGAAGAGGCTGATTTGGACTATCTGAATGAAGAGATGCCAAATGCTATTGAACAATCGATCGGTGGTGTGGAACAGGTGGCTAGGATCGTACTGGCGATGAAAGAGTTCGCACATCCTGGACCGGCAAAGAGGGTGAAAGCCGATATTAACCGGATTATCACTAATACTGTTGCGGTGTGCCGAAATGAGTGGAAATATGTGGCTGACTCTGAACTACAGCTTGAAGAGGATCTTCCCCTTGTGAACTGTGTCGGAGGTGAGATATCTCAAGTATTGCTAAACCTGATTGTCAATGCGGCGCATGCCATTAAGGCGGCTGAACGAGAGCATAAGGGAAAAATTACTATCGCCACCCATCTGCACGAAGATCAACTGGAAATAAGAGTTGCTGATACAGGCACTGGAATACCTGAGGATGTGCAGGAATATGTGTTCAATCCATTTTTTACCACTAATGATGTTGGTAGTGGTACATCTGCTGCTGCAATGAGCTTGAATACTACAGCTTGGCTTAATGGCTGTCCTTTAGCAACGAGCAATGCTCCTGCATTGGATTTTATGGGTTGATCGAGGATGAGTCCTGGTTCGAGTTGTGCTATGGGCAGGTTCAGAATCTCCATTTTTCTGTTTTTTGAACCCTGCACCAGCGTCTCAACCAATACCGGGTCGTAGTGTTTGGGATTTTTTCTGAGTTGATCGGTTGCCTCATCTTCTGACAGGCCTTTGGTAAGTAACTGATTATAGGCTATAGCGACCTTTAAAATTTGTCCTCCGAGGGCCGCTTTGTCGTCACTGGAGAGTTGTCCCTGGAATTCAATCTTGCCTACATCATCATTCTGATGTGCGATCATCGCGGCGACCGTTTCAAATCTTGGAATGTGGGTTAATAGTCGAGAGCCTTTTTCGGGGTGAGTTTGAAAAAGTGCGTTTTCCGCTTGCGTGAGCTCCTTTCCTTCAGTAACTTTTTTTAGCAGATCGTCGGGTAGGCTGATAAACCCGAGTTGACACAACATACCCGCCAAATCGTAGTGCCAGCCATCTTCCAGCGAAAGACTTTTTACGATATTCCTGACATGTAATTTAATCCGCGACGATTGACTGAACGCTTCTGGGTTAACGGTGCCAAGAACGTCAGCCAGGAGGTCTACTGCCCCTTTTAGCGTTTTATTGAGCAGCACCTTTTCAGATGTGATTAAGCGATATTGTTTAATCCCATCTATGATGGTCTGGTAGAGTGTTTCGGTATCCACCGGTTTGTTTAAGAAACGGAATATATTGCCGTCATTTACGGCATCAATGGCAACGTCCAGGTTGGCATTGCCTGTGAGCATAATGCGAACTGTAATGGGCGATATTTCTCGTATCTTGGAAAGAAATTCGATCCCATTCATGTTTGGCATCTGCATATCGGAAACAACCAGGGCAAACGGGCCGCCATCTCTGACTGCCTGTACGCCATCTGCTCCACTGGTAGCGGTTTCCAGATCCAGTCGCTTGCGAAATTGTCTACGGAAAGAGTCAAGCAGATTACGGTCATCATCCACCATAAGAATCTTTTCAGATGGTTTGTCCATTGAGATGCTCCTCAGTCGCAACCACCCAACGATCATACTCCTCCGGTCCTAGCAATGACTGAAGATGTTCCGGGTTATAGTGCTCTTTATATGGGGTATCCCCTAGCCAGTGATAGAGTAGGTTGGCGCCATATACCAGCAGGCAGTCAGGGCGTTCCATGGTCTGTTTCTCTGGTGAATGATGGAGTGCTACCGCCTCCACGGCGGTAAAGGGTAATCCCCAGATGCCCATAAGGTAGGCTCCAATGCTTGCGTGATGGCACCAGAGTGCATCAGCTTCAACCTCGAATAGTGGAATTTTGTCACGCTTTGATTGTTCTACGATGCGTAGGTACTCTTTCGTATTCTGGGAGGCCAGCACGAGTTTTCCAATATCGTGCAGTAGACCCGCCATAACCGGAATTTCAATTTCCTGGCGCGACATGCCGTGTAGCTGAGCCAAGCGTCGTACAAGACCCGAAATCGACTGACTGTGCTCCCACAGCAACTCTAACTGAAACGACTTAATCACAGCTTGATCAAGTTGGGAAAAGACGCCAGCTCCAAGGGCCAGATTGGAGACTGTCTCGATACCGAGCAGGCTTACTGCATGTGCCGGTGAGGCGATTTTCTGAGGCAATCCAAAAAAGGCCGAATTGACCATTTGCAGCAACTTCGCAGACATGCCGATGTCTTGAGCGACAATCTTACCGATATCGGCGAGTGTCGTATTTTCGGATTGCAGGGCATCGATCATTTCTCGATAGCTTTGCGGCAGACTGGGTAGCGTGCCGAGGCTATTGATCATCTCCTCCATGGCTGGATTGTTCAAGAGCCCCCGAAGCTGCAGAACCCGTTCCAGGTTATTGATCAAGTCCTTGGTATTGCAGGGCTTGGCAATAAACTGATGGGCGTGATGAACAACTTCCTGGGCAGGGGTGCGAAGTGCCTGTCCAGAGAAGAGTAGACGGGTTGTGCCAGGGAATTGGGATTGCACTGTTTTCAGTAATGATGAGCCATTACTGCCATTAAGCTTGGTTTCAGTGACAATAATGTCCACTGGCATCTGCTGCAATAGATCTAATGCGCTGGCGGCATTCTCAGTGAAGTGGAGTTGCCATTGATTCTGGTGGTCGTGTAAGGCCCGCTTCAGCGATTGAAGTTGATTGTGATCGCTGTCGACAAATAGGATCGAATTGGTTTCAGTAATTTTCATAGGCGTATGCACACAAGAGCCGCTTCCAGCGGCATTGGCTTTCCTCGGGTTGTGGGTGCGAGCAAGAGTGTTACAGCTTTTCCTCAAATATCTTAGTATCTAATCGCTGCTTATAATGATGCGACTCATTAATATTTAGAGTTTAGAACACAACAGGCGAATCGGCCACTATAGCTCCCTTTACTGAGTATTTTTTGCTGCGAGCATAACGCCAGCGTTGGTGGTAAGGCCACTTCATGTCAAAATGCCAATTATGAATGAAATCATCAAACCTCCTAAATCAATTTTGCGCAAGGTTGGTCGGGCAATTGCAGATTACGACATGATCCGTGAAGGTGACCGTATTCTGCTTGGAGTCTCCGGAGGTAAAGACTCACTTTCATTATTACAGGTGCTCAGTCATCTGCGCACTTATGCACCGGTCCGTTTCGAACTGGGAGTTATTACCGTAGATCCTGAAGTGGAAGGTTTTGATCCCGCGCCACTCAAATCTTACTACGATAGTTTAGGTGTTTCTTGGATTTACGCGGAACAGCCTATTATGGAGGAGGCTAGGGAGAGTATGTCGGGAGATTCGTTCTGCTCCTACTGCGCTCGCATGAAACGGGGCATTATGTACACAGCCTGCCGTAAGCAAGGTTATAACGTTTTGGCGCTGGCACAGCATCTCGACGATTTGGCAGAGAGTTTGATGATGTCCCTGTTTCATGAGGGGCAGATGCGCACCATGAAGGCGCACTATCTCAACAATGCTGGGGATGTAAGGATTATCAGACCGTTGGTTTACTGCCGTGAGACACAGACGGGTGCCTTCGCTGTTGAAGCCGGCTTACCAATCATTCCCGACAGTTGTCCTGCCTGTTTTACCAAACCGACCCAGCGGGCCTATATGAAACAGTTACTGGCTGGTGAGGAGCGTAACAATCGCCACCTGTTTGCCAATATGTTGCATGCGATGAAACCCCTGATGGATGAAGTCCCCTGATGAGAATTAAACATATTTCAATTCCTACCAAGGTTGCGCGTTCTGGTATGAGTGTTAGAGAGGTGATGCAAGAGTGTGTCGACAAGGATGTGCCGGGTATCCCGTTTATCGATGAGGAGGGCCGGCTTAGCGGTCGCTTTTCGGTACGTCACCTGTTTCTGGTTTGCTGTATTCCCAATGATATTCTCCAAGGTGCCCACCTTCTGGGAGACGATATTGAGCATCTGGATTTCCCCAATATCAAAACTGATGAATTGATGTCCCATACCGTGGATGATTTCATCTTTCCCGACGCGATACAGTTGTCGCCCAACTTCCAGGCCATCAAGGCACTTGCGATAATGGAGCAGCATGGCACGGAGTATCTGTTTGTAACTGAAGAGGGCGACTATCAGGGCGTTGTGACGCGTATGAGTATCGCCAGGGTGGTGGTCTCCGGTCAATGCGGCATCGAATAGGATTCTAGGTTTCATAAATGACAGAGCAAATTACCTATGAAATGTGGATTTCCGCAGCTCTGTTGGTTGTGGCCTATGCGTTGATCTTCTCTGAAATATTGCATCGTACCACGGCTGCTATGCTGGGTGCGGTAGCGATGATTGGCGTGGGTATGTGGATGGGTTTTTACTCTCAGCAAGCTGCGATTATGGCAGTGGATGGGAATACTATCCTGCTACTGGCAGCGATGATGATGCTGGTGGCGCTGTTACGCCCCACCGGTGCTTTCGATTACGCTGCTGTTCATATCTCTCACTGGGCGAAAGGCAACCCAAAACTACTTCTGATCTACCTCAGTCTAGCGGTCAGTCTGATCAGTATGATCCTTGATAATGTCACCACCGTGATTGTATTTGCCCCGTTGACCGTACTCATTTGCCGCTTGTTGAAAATCAATCCCATGGCCTATTTGATGTCCGAAGCGATGCTTTCGAATATTGGTGGCGCTGCGACGCTGGTCGGTGATCCACCCAACCTAATGATTGGTGGCGCTGGCGATATTAGTTTTAACTCCTTTCTGCTGCACATGTGGTTTCCGGTATTGGTTGTGTGGGGCGGAACGGTTGGCCTGATGATGTATCTGTTTCACGAACAACTGTCTGTGAAAGGATTGGATTCAAAGTCTCTGGTGGATACTCATGCGATCAAAGACGCCAAGGGCCTGAAGCGGATTCTCATTTCTCTTGGAATTGTTGTTGTGCTGTTTTTTATCCACCACAATTTGCATGTCATGCCGGCCTATGCCTCATTTATTGGGTTAGTAGTCGCCCTGTTGTTAATGCGGCCCGATATGGAGAAACTGTTTGGTTCAGTCAATTGGTCAGTGCTCTTTTTCTTCGCTGGTCTATTTATTATCGTCGGTGGGGTTGAGTCTTCTGGATTGCTTGAGTTGCTGGGTCATGAGCTTGCTAAGTTGGCCCAGGATCCGGCCATGTTGTTGGCCACTGGTGTTATCCTAATGTGGGTCGCGGCGATCCTCAGTGCTGTGGTGGATAACATTCCCTTCACTGTCACCATGATTCCGATCATTGTTGGCCTTGAAAGCAGTGGCGTGAATATTGCTCCCCTCTGGTGGGCATTGGCTCTTGGAGTCGGGCTGGGGGGTAACGGCACCCATCTGGGGGCCACAGCCAATATCATCGCCGTCAGTGAGTCGGAAAAGAGCGGCATGCCTGAGGCAATAATTACCCCTATGTTGTGGATTCGTTACGGCATGCCCGTTATGTTTTTGGGTTTGCTGTTGGCAAGTCTTGTCTATTGGCTCTTTTTTGATCTATTCACCACAGTGTAGCTAGTATCAACCTAAAAAGATCAGTTGGACAGCGTGAAGAGTGCGCTTGTGGTGGTGCAGGACAAGGGTCGCTCCTGCACATCCCTGTGCCCGCAACACTTGTGCATCCATGCACAGCGCGCAACGACGCACAATAGCCCGCTATTCCAAGGAGTTGCAACGCTGCCATGTGCCGCCACAAGCGTGCCATTCACGTTGTAGCGTGATTCACCCAGTAGGTGACCATAACCATCGAAGCTATTTTCTTCAAAATCAGATACCTGTTATTAGAATGGAGCGGTTAACTGATTTTTTTAGGTTTAAGGAATGCCATTAACGGTGAACGATGCCTTGCCGGGCACGCTGGGATTTCCCACAAATCCATGTTTAACATTGAATAACTTAACCAGTAATGCCGCAGTGCCTCAGCAGGGGTTCGATTTTCGGCTCTCTGCCACGGAAGGCAACGAATAGCTCCATAGCGTCTTTGGACCCACCCTGCTCAAGTATCTCGTGGAGAAACGCCTGACCAGCTTCTGCGTTAAAGATTCCTCGTTCTTCAAACAGAGAGAAGGCATCCGCAGAGAGCACCTCTGCCCACTTATAGCTATAGTAACCTGCCGCATAGCCACCTGCGAAAATATGCGAAAAGCCATGAGGAAAGCGGTTCCAAGAGGGTGGATTAATGACCGACACCTGCTCACGAACCTGCTCAAGTATTGGATAGATGCGACCGCCGGCTGATGGGTCATATTCTTGGTGGATACGGAAGTCGAAGAGTGAAAATTCGAGCTGGCGGACCATCTGCATGGCAGACTGGAAATTTTTTGCCGCATACATGCGCTGAAAGAGTTCATCGGGAAGCGGCTCACCACTCTCTACATGTCCAGAGATGAGTTCCAGTGCCTCTTTTTCCCAACACCAGTTTTCCATGAACTGGCTGGGTAGTTCTACCGCATCCCAGGCCACTCCGTTAATACCGGACACGGCTGGGTAGTTGATGCGGGTTAGCATATGGTGTAAACCGTGGCCAAATTCATGAAACAGGGTTTGTACCTCGTCATGGGTGAAGAGCGCCGGTTGATCTCCCACTGGAGGTGAGAAATTACAGGTCAGGTAGGCGACCGGGAGCTGATCGGTAGTGTCGTTGAAGAAGCGGCAAGCACATTCATCCATCCAGGCGCCACCGCGCTTTTTCGGACGAGCGAAGAGATCAAGATAGAACTGTCCACGTAGCTGTTTGTCCTGGTCACGAATCTCATAAAACCGCACGTCAGGGTGCCAGACATCAACCTTCTTCACCTCTTGGATAGTGATACCATAAAGGCGTTCTACCACGGCGAACATGCCAGGTACGACCCGGTTATCGGGGAAATAGGGGCGGAGTTCCTCTTGGCTGATAGCATGGCGGAATTGACGTAATTTTTCCGAATAGTAGCCAATGTCCCAGGCTTCGAGACCCTCAACGCCATACTCCTGCTGGGCAAATGCCATCAACTCCTCGAGTTCGCGTTCTGCCTGGGGACGGGAGCGGCTGGCCAGATCGTTGAGAAAGGCTAATACCTCATCTGTGCTGCGTGCCATTTTGCGTGCCAATGAGCGTTCGGCGTAGTTGCTGAAACCCATCAGCCCGGCCTGTTCATGGCGAAGTTTAAGGATCTGTTCCATGACCTCACTATTGTCCCACTGCCCCTTCTGGGGACCACACTCCGATGCTCGGGTCGCATAGGCTTCGTAGAGCTCCCGTCGCAGTTCTCGGTTATCAGCATAAGTCATAACGGGAAAGTAAGAGGGGAATTCCAAGGTCAGCAGCCAACCCACCTGATCACGCTGTTCGGCGGTCTGTTTTGCCAGCGCCAGTGCCGACTCGGGGAGACCTGCCAGTTGTGCCGGGTTGGTGATCAATTTGCTCCAAGCATTGGTGGCATCAAGCAGGTTCTCTTCGAACTTTGTCGTCAATCGGGAGAGCTCTTGACTGATCTCTTTAAAGCGTTGCTTCTTATCCTCAGGCAGATCGACCCCCGACAGACGAAAATCCAGCAGAGCATTTTCTAGCATTTTTTGTTGGGCACCATCCAGGCTAGATTTCTGCTCTGCAACCTGCTTGTAAGCTTCGCATAGGCGGCTGTTTTGCCCCACTTCCGTCGCATATTCGCTTAGTTTGGGAAGGCAAAGATTATAGACTTCACGCAGTGGGTCATTATTCACTACTGAGTTCATGTGGCTAACAGGAGACCAGGCGCGATTGAGCCGGTCCTCAGCGGTTTCCAAAGGCTCGATCAGGCTTTCCCAAGTATGTTGCGAGTTGGTTTCAAGTAGCTGTTGCATAGTCTGACGGTTTTCCTGTAGCAACTGATCAATAGCAGGTTCCACCATTTCGGGGGTTATCTGAGAAAAGGCAGGCAGTCCTGGCATGTCTAACAGGGCATTTTTCATTGGGGTACTTCCTGGTTTGTTATTTAAAGGTATGGACCTGAATGGAATGGTCAACTGTGGAATCTAGTGTGGTGCTTCATACAAATTGACGATTATAGCGTGACGCTAAGCGGTTAGCCGCTAGGCGCGTGCCGCCGGGAATGGCCTTCTCCCTTTCCAAGGCGCGCAACAACGCGGATGA